>JAJRQA010000105.1 GCA_024280475.1 Alphaproteobacteria bacterium | reverse complement strand
TTCCAGCATGCCCAAAAATAGCGGCAAAGGTGCCATAGCATAGAGCATGAAAAATATTGTCAGCGTCAACCCGACGATCAGACCAGTATCTCGCAAACGCTTGAGCACCAGATTGACCTGCACGAATGTTATGAGCGCCGCCATCGCCAGGAGATCGCTTGGTGTGTTGACACTTAGATCAATGATTTTTTGCTGGGCCGCCTCAAGATCCCTGAAATCGACGACAACGCTCGACATAAGATAGAATATAAATATCAGAACAAAGACCAGCAATAGTCCCGAATAAGCAAGATAGGTAGCGCGGTCCAGACGTCCAGTTATGATGTCACCAAATAGAATACGAACCATAAAAACGCCCCTCAACACCGCAATGTCTTTACACTCATCGAGAAATATATCGCAGCGGCGTTACAATCTGGCGAACAATTATTGTTAACAGACCCGCAAAATATCGTTTGAAAGCAAAGAGTGCAATTTCATGCCGACCACCCGCAGCGAGCTCTTCGACTTCCTCGACAAACACCATATCGACCACAAAACCGTTGAACATGATGCAGCCCATACGGTCGAACAGGCGCAAACCATTCGAACAGCATTGACCCATCAAGGGGCTCTGGCGGGTGGCCATGCCAAAAACCTGTTTTTAAAATGCAAAAAAGGCTCGCTTTGGCTGGTGGTAGTTCAAGAAGACGCGCCCATTCGCCTCAACCATTTACACAAGCTGCTTGGCTGTGGCCGCCTTAGTTTTGGATCTCGCGAATTGATGGAGGAGGTTCTTGGCATAAGCCCCGGCTCCGTCACCCCTTTTGCCCTCATCAATGACAAGGCCCAGCGCATTACGCTTGTTCTTGATGAGCAGCTGATGAAAGAACAGATGCTGAATTTTCATCCCCTGGACAATCGAGCCACGACAACAATCAGCCGCGAAGGCCTGATAGAATTTGTAAAACAGTGTGGATTTGCCCCCAAAATCATGAAGCTACAGCAAAATTCGCCTTAGCGTCTTGAAAAACTCTTGATCTGGACAACGTTCTAAGTCAGATCATAGAAGACTAGACCGCTCACAAATCAATTTTAGGGACGAGTTCAAATTAGCAGAGCATCCCATCTTTAAGAAGAGTGCACTTTTTGCGTAAACACAGCTGGCATAAAAATTTACAACGCAATGCCAAGTACCGGCTTGTCGTTCCGTTGAAAAGATCAACCCACCCTCCCGAATTTACGGCGAGGGGCGTTGCAGTTGGTATGCTGCTGGCCATGACTCCCACCATCGGCATTCAGATGTTCATGATAGCTGGCACCTGGTTGTTCCTGACCAAAATTGTCAAATGGGACTTTTCGCTGCTTGCTGGCCTAGGCTGGACCTGGACCTCAAATGTCTTCACCATGATCCCGCTCTATTATCTGTTCTATATCACCGGCCAGGTCATGCTCGGCAATTTCAACGATATCAGCGGCTTTGATCAGTTCTCGGAACTGGTTGGCAATATATCCAATAATGCCAATCTGTCTTTTTGGGAAAAAACCAGCATGTGGATGGTCAATCTGTTCAAGGGCTGGGGCGTACCAATGTTTTTGGGATCGGTTCCCTGGGCCATATTGTCAAGCTGGCTGGGCTACAAGATCGCCTATAATTATGTTGTCAGGCATAGAGCAAAACGCGCTGCGCGCATGATCAAGCGAAACCTGCTCAAAACAAAGAGCAAAACTATCGCCTAAATCAAAATCCCTAATCAAAATCTAAGAGGCCTGTGGGACGATCAGCTGCACCGTGGCTTTTGACGTATTGATATCAAGCGGCGTTGTCGCCAGCCACTCCCCATCAATTTGCGTTGGCACTGCTTCATTGGATGAAATCCGGACCTTTTGGCACGGCCGGATCATAATGCCCCGGTTTTTCATCATATGTCCCACCACTTTGTCCCCTTCAAGGACCTTTGAGCGCATATGAGCATTTCGCCCCAGCGCCAAACCGATCAGTGCCTTGATCAATCCAAACCGGCTGATATTCGTGAACATCACAACATGAAGATCGTTTTTGGCGAGATCTGCTTCAGGGGCCAAAATGAAACTGCCCCCATAAAGGCGGGCCTTGGTGACCACGACGAACGCCGCTTCATAGCTTTTGGCGACATGCCCCTGATCGTTAGGAAACTCAATCATCAGGCGACGCGGTTTTGCAGCCAGCGCCTTCAAAGTAGGCCCTATATAGGCCGCTTTGCGGATGCGTTGCTTGAGATCATGATCCAGGTTTTTGACGATCTGCGCATCAAAACCGGCTCCCGCCATCAGCAAAAACGGTTCGCCATTGGCGAGCCCCGGCGTGATGGTTTCAAGAGAACCATTGATCAGCGTTTGCGCTATTTTTTTTGGCTTGTGACCAAGACTGATCTCCTGAGCCAATACATTGCCTGTGCCAGCGGGAATGATGCCAAGCGGCATAGCTGTCCCCATCAGCCCCATGGCAACGCCGCGAATGGTACTGTCGCCGCCCGCAGCGATGACCGCGTCAACCTCATTGGATGCGACAGCCGCGCGGGCCAGTTCAATGTCCTCTTGCACACTTGAAGCTGCTTGCAACACAAGCTGCGCTCCTAGCCGTTCAAGCTGTTTTGAAACACGGCCTAGCATGGGAGCCTTCAAGCGCCCGGCCATTTTATTATGGATGATGAGAAATTTTTTACGCATGAAGACCCGGTCCGCTCGATAAACTAAAAAAAGGAGCAGCTGATCGCAGCCGCTCCTTTATTGTTTAGATCACAAAGCTTCAATCTGACAAGCAGATTGACAGGTCTGGCGCTAAGCGTGAGCCTGGATGCCCTGCGCGGCCGCTTCCTTGACGCCTTTTTGGACCTTCTCAAAGGCCCGCACCTCGATCTGCCGGATGCGCTCGCGCGACACATGAAATTCCTGGCTAAGCTGCTCAAGGGTCATGGGGTCTTCCGACAAACGGCGCATGGTAAAAATACGCTGCTCGCGCTCGTTAAGTTCGGACATGGCGTCCTTGAGCATTTCACGGCGCTGATCAAGCTCTTGATTGTCACCAAGCGCGGTCTCTTGATCGACTTCTTCATCAACCAGCCAGTCCATCCACTCGCCGCCGCCATCGGCATCATTGCGCACCGGGGCGTTCAATGAACTATCACCTGACAGGCGCCGGTTCATGCTTATCACTTCTTCTTCCTTGACCCCCAGACGGCGAGAAACCTCGGCCACATGTTCATGGGTCAGATCTCCGTCCTCAAGGGCATCGATTTGCCCCTTGACCTTGCGCAGATTGAAAAACAGCTTCTTTTGCGCCGCCGTTGTGCCCATACGCACCAGTGACCATGAGCGCAGGATATATTCCTGAATAGCTGCACGGATCCACCACATGGCATAGGTCGCAAGGCGAAAGCCTTTGTCGGGCTCAAAACGCTTGACGGCCTGCATGAGGCCAACATTGCCCTCAGAGACCACCTCGTTGATCGGCAGCCCATAGCCGCGATAGCCCATGGCTATTTTGGCCACCAGACGCAAATGGCTGGTCACCAACCGGTGCGCGGCTTCTTTATCGTCTTTTTCGCGCCAGTTCTTGGCCAGCGTAAATTCCTCATCCGGTTTCAGCATTGGAAACTTGCGGATGTCCGACAGATAACGTGACAGGCCTCCTGGGCCTCTCAGACTTGGTAAATTTGCCATAGATCTTATTTCCCTCATTCGTTTTGGACGCTCTGCTTCAAATGAGTAATTAAACTCACCATGATTGCAGCGCGCCGCGGCCCCTTGTCGATTAAAACAAGGCGCGTTTCCCTGTATGTTCTAATATATGGCTTTAATTTTTGGGATTAAAAGAGCCTTTCGTTCAACTAAGCGTGACAGGGCGGGCAACTAAGCGTGAAAGGGCTGGTCATAGGTGTTTGAGTGAACCTCTGGCACACTCATGGGGAATGTGATAGAAAACGCCATGAACACCCCTGAACCAACAGCAACGCATAATATAACCGCGCAAAATGGCCAAAACATGCCGAAAGTCGCCCCTGCGCGACCAACCCTGATCGGCCTTGATCGCGACGAATTGGGCGCTGCCCTGACCCAGATTGGCGTCAAGGACAAGCAGGTGCGCATGCGCGTTAACCAGGTATGGAACGGGCTTTATGCGCGCGGCCTCACCCAATTTGACGAGCTGCACACAATTTCCAAGGATCTGCGCCAAAAACTCAGTGAAAATTACACCGTTGAGCGCCCGCAAATCGTCACCGAACAGCTCTCCAATGATGGCACCCGCAAATGGTTATTACGCTTCAAATCCGACATCCCCGGCAAACCCGGCCCCGAAGCGGAAATGGTCTATATCCCCGAGGAAACCAGAGGCACTTTGTGCATCTCCTCTCAAGTCGGCTGCACGTTGAACTGCCGCTTTTGCCATACCGGCACCATGCCGCTGGTGCGCAATTTAAGCGCCGATGAGATTGTTGGACAAGTGATGCTGGCGCGCGACCGGCTTGGCGACTGGCCCTTGATCGAGGCCGATGATAAAAGAGGCCTGCCAGATTCGCGGCGCATGATTACCCGTCTGGTGCTCATGGGCATGGGCGAACCCTTGTATAATTTCGACCATATCAAAAAAGCCTCCGCCACCCTGTCAGATGATGCGGGCATTAATCTGTCACATCGCCGTATCACCCTGTCAACGGCTGGCGTCGTGCCGATGATGGAGCGAGCTGGCGCAGAAATCGGCTGCATGCTGGCTGTCTCCCTGCACGCAACCAATGACAAGCTGCGAGACGAACTTGTGCCCATCAATCGCAAATATCCGCTGGCCGATCTGATGCAGGCCTGCCGCGACTATCCCGGCCT
>JAJRQA010000104.1 GCA_024280475.1 Alphaproteobacteria bacterium | reverse complement strand
CATGCCTGTTTGAACAGACCAAATTTGGAGAACTTGCCTTTTGGATCAAGGATAAGAACTTTTGATTTTGGTTTGTGCTTTTTGAAGTAGCCTGCAACCTGTGCAGCCCGCTCATATGGTCCAGGAGGACACTTGAACGGATTGGGAGGAGGAGCCATCAGGAAGGTACCACCATCCTTCATTTCTTCAAGCTGCTTGCGAAGCATGGCAGTCTGGGCGCCAGCATTCCAGGCATGAGCGATGGTGCCAGAAGCAGCTTCGTCATATCCAGGTGTTGATTCCCATTTGAAGTCGATACCAGGGGAGACGATGCAACGATCATAAGCGATGCTTGCGCCACCTTTGGTAGTGATCTTCTTGGCTTTGGCGTCAATGCCGGTGACATAGTCGTGAACAACTTTCACACCATGTTTGGCAAGACCGGCATAACCGTGACCAATGCTGTCAATCCCTTTGCCTGCGCCAATAACATAGACGTTGGACAAATAGCATGTGTAGTAAGTCTTATTGGGCTCAATAAGCGTTACATTGATGCTGGGATCTGCACGTTTCAGATATTTGGCAGCTGTTGCGCCACCAGTTCCGCCGCCGACAACGACAACATTTTTCTTGCCGTGAGCTGCGCCTAGCACGATGCTTGGCATGGCAATAGTGCCAGCTGCTGCGGTTGCAGCACCCGCTGAGCGGATGAAGCTTCTGCGGTTCATTTTCTTACTCATTTTTATAGTTCTCCTATTTCAAAGGTGCTGCTTACTGCTGAGAGGCGTAATATGCCATCAGCGCGTCAAAGGCAGCATCACCACCCTTAGTGTGGAGTTTCATGACCTTCTTTTTCATTTTTCTGGTCATTTCACGTTTGCCGGCAATGTAGTCAGCCATGGTTGATTTAAGATAATGGGTCCACTGACCAGCCAGACGACCCGTGTCATCTTTCACATCAGTGCCGCCATCAGCGTGACATTTTTCGCAGTTCTTTTCGTGCAGCTTGGCACCCTTGGCAGCCATTGCCTTGTCAAAGGGCTGTTTTGCAGCAACAAAAGGTTTACCAGCGAAATATGTAGCCATTTTCTTGACTTCATCACCTGTATAGCCTTTGGCAATGCGGCCCATAATGGTTGAGGGGATTTCACCCGATTTGAAGCCTGTCATCAGTTCGGCGAAATATTCAGTCGACAAACCTGAAATTGTTGGCGTTCCTGGACCACCACTGGCACCATCGGTACCGTGACATCCTGCACAAGTGTTGGCGAGTGCCATTCCACTGGCGCCCATCAATGTCTTTGGAGCCATTTTCTTTTTCGCATGTTTGGCAGCCATCGCAGCGCTTGACATTCCAAATGCCAGACCAGCAACCAGTAGTATACGAGTTATGGTTTTCATGACCATGTTCTGGTTTCCTTTCTTTTCTTCTCTCACAAACTTCTTATTAACGAAGTGCTTTTGTTTTAGCGAATATCTATTTCAAAAAACCCGCCGGTGTCACCCCGTTATTGTCTCGGGATTATTCAAATTTTTGTTAAAGTTTAGGTGAAATGTAACAATTTAATCAACCGCAAGACCATGCGTTAGCTATGTGACCGAACAGAGGCGTAATGTCTATGATCAGCACACGTCTAATTATTCGCCTAAATTTTAGGTGAATATGTGCAAGGCTATAGCGTCAAATTATTATGGTTCACTCCCAACTTCCTCTAGCTAACTCAGTCGACTGATTATCCGGCATGTTTTTTATATCTGTTGTTCAGGCGTTTACAGTTCCCGAACAAAGACCATTTTTCCGGCAGCTTCTTCTTATTATTGTGCGGGGTATAATCCGCATTTGGGACTTCATATCTTTTGCCGATATGTTGATCCTTTTTGGATGCTATTTTATCTTGCCCGTTTTGTCCAGTGCGGAAGTCATTTGAACGAGGGGCTTATCATTGAATGCGAGATTGATTTTTTCTGGCCCAGATCTGTCAATGCATTGATTAATCACTGCATTATATAAAGGTCTAGTAGTTGAGGTCGGATTTGAAGTCTTCAAATCCAACCTCAAAATTTTCTATCGCGGGACAGCAAGCGCATAATGTGTCTTGTAAACAAGACGTTTTTGTCTTGATTAGGCGCGCTATTGCAGTTTTGTCATTGGCGGATTGTCAGAACTTGAACCTAGGGCCGATGTTTGTTGTTTGTCGTCAACTTCATCTGGTTCATCTGGTTCTTCGTGGGCGATCCCTTTATGGCAATCAATACAGGTCTTGCCTTGCTGCATGGCCCGGGGATGCTTCTTTTTGGCCAGCTTGTCCTGTTCGTTCAGATCCATGGCATCCCAGGAATGGCATGAGCGACATTCTCGCGAATCGGAGGCTTTCATTTTGGCCCAGACACGGCTGGCCATATCCCAGCGATGCTTTTCATATTTTTCCTTGGTGTCGATGGTGCCAATGATTTCATGCCAGACATCTTTGGCGGCCAAGACTTTGGCGATCATTTTGGGAATAAACGGTTTTGGTACATGACAATCCGAGCAGGTGGCACGTACGCCAGATGCACTTTTATAATGCGCGGTCTTTTTATATTCCTCAAGATTGATTTTCATGGTGTGGCACGAAGTGCAAAAACTCATCTCATTCGTATATTTGAGGCCGTGGCTAAAACCTATTGAGAACAAGATCCCAAGTATGAAGAGTGGGCTCATCAGTAAGAGTTTGACAAACCAGGACCGTGATTTGGGGTCTTTGTCCATTATAGTTCCCTTTTTATCGCTTGTATTTGAAGGCGCTGCGCGCTTTCATTTTGTTTGATCTGATTATTTCTCATATCCCGTTGAGGACACGGCTTTTTGGGGCAGTTTAGACGATGGAAATGAGTATTGCCAACCCCATAATTGTCTGGCGGAAGAATTGAGCTGGTGGGCCGAATTGAAAAGGGCGTTCTTTTTGTAAGGCTAAATTGACGCTGATAGATGAAAAAGTTTGATCAAATCTCCTTGATATATGACAATAGAACAGAATAAATCCGCCTGTTTGCGGGGTATTTTTTGTATTTGGTCCCGCCATTTATATGAGGGAGATGTTGAGATGATCAGGTTTTTGGCTTTGATGTGCGCTTTGGTGACGCTGACCCCCGGGGCGGTTCTTGCTGATACCGTGCTGCTGGTTCCAGGTTATCTGGGCTCCGCGCAAAGCTGGCGTGGCAATAATATACCTTATGGATTAAGCCGGGCTGGCTGGCTGGATGCCGGGCATTTATCACTGGGGCCGCGCGGTACATTTATTCCGCGCCGTAAAGTGCAGGGTAAAAAGCGGTCCTATACGCTTGATATTCCAACAGAAGCGCCGCTCGTGGTGCAGGCCGATCTGATCGCCCGCTATGTGGCTTTGGTGCAAAAACGCCATGTCGGTGAGCGGGTCATTCTTGTTGGTCATTCGGCAGGGGGTGTTGCGTCGCGTTTGGCGATGGTGCGATATCCAGCTCTGAAGGTTTATGCTTTGCTAACGATCGCGTCTCCCCATCTTGGTTCCGGCATGGCTGATCTGGGGCGCTCGGTTTCCAATAGCCCGCTATCCTGGTTCGCACCGTTCATGGGAGCCAATACAATCAATCGTTCGCGCGCGCTTTATCATGATCTTGGCCATGAAGGGCCGCATAATCTTTTGGGCTGGCTTAATCGCGCAGCTCACCCCACCGCACATTATATTTCGGTCATTCGTACCAAAGATGGCAATGTAGCAACGGGCGATTCGATGACTGTTGGCTGGCGTCAAAATATGAATTTTGTACCAGCATTGCGGGGCAGGGCACGCACATTTGGTTCGATCGGCAACCACGCGCTGCGTCCCGCCGATAGTGTCTTGATCGCACAAATTCTCTCTCGTTTATAGAGCTTATATTTATTGAGCTCACGGCTAATCCGGCTAACGCCGGGCCTCCGCTGGGGCGGGCAACGCCCGGCGCGTGGTCACGCTTGCCGATGGGGCCATCGGATTGGTGCTTCCATAAAAGATCGTTTTTTTAAAAAAGAACTCCGATGTACCCATCGGCAAGCCCGACTGGGCGCCGGGCTTAGGCCCGCCCCGGCGGAGGCCGCGCGATAGCGCGAATAGCCGTGAGCTTAAACAAAACAACCGAAGTACCCATCGGCAAGCCCGACTGGGCGCCGGGCTTAGGCCCGCCCCGGCGGAGGCCGCGCGTTAGCGCGAATAGCCGTGAGCTT
>JAJRQA010000103.1 GCA_024280475.1 Alphaproteobacteria bacterium | reverse complement strand
GCTTTTCCCGATAATATCCCAAAAATCATCGTGCGCGACAAGGTCCTTCATGTTAACGGTCTATATAGACACGGATTTTTGACGTCACCGGCTCTTGCCCATTGTGTCGCCGACTATCTGGAAACAAAGACGCTCAACGAGGAGGTGTTTGTCGTTGAACATTAAATTAAACGGAGCGGATGCCGAAACGGGGGCCAAAACGCTCAAAGAACTATGCGACCTGCTTGGGTATGACCCAGAGGCAAAAATCGCCACGGCCGTCAATGGAGATTTTTTGGCCAAAGCCAAGCGCTCCAATTACCAGCTTGCCAGCGGTGACGAAGTCGATATCGTCGCGCCAAGGCAGGGTGGGTGATCCAATGCTGGAGTTTTACGGGCAACAGGTGGCCTCACGGCTGCTCATGGGAACAGCTCTTTATCCCTCCCCCGACATTTTGCAGCAAGCGGTCAAGGCCTCAAACGCGAGCATTCTCACTGTTTCGGTACGCCGCGAAGCCGCTAGCGCCAAATCAGGTCAGGCCGCACAATCAGGTCAGGGGTTCTGGGATCTGATCCGCGAATTGAAGGTGCGCGTCCTGCCAAATACGGCTGGTTGCAAGAGCGTCAAGGAAGCGGTGACCACCGCGAAAATGGCTCGCGAGCTGTTTGAAACCAACTGGATCAAGCTGGAAGTCATCAATAATGATGACACGTTGCAACCAGATCTGTTCGGCCTTGTGGAAGCGGCCAAAATACTATGCGACGACGGCTTTGACGTGTTTCCTTATACAACCGAAGACCTGGGCGCTGCCGAACGTCTGCTCGAAGCCGGCTGTAAAGTCTTGATGCCATGGGGAGCGCCGATCGGCTCGGCGCGCGGTCTCAACAACCCGTTCGCGCTGGAAAGCATGCGCGCTTATTTCCCCGATACTCCCCTCGTCATTGATGCGGGCATTGGTGCGCCATCCCATGCTGCCAAGGCCATGGAAATGGGCTATGATGCGGTGCTACTCAACACCGCCATCGCCAAAGCGGGCGATCCTGTCAATATGGCCAAAGCCTTCGCACAGGCGATTGACGCGGGCCGCTGCGCCTATAAAGCTGGGGTCATGGAGCCACGCGATATGGCTGCTCCCTCGACACCTGTGGCGGGTACCCCATTTTTTAAACTGGACTGATTATGGCTCCTCTATTGCACCCTTTCTATCCTGTTGTTCCAGATATCCTTTGGCTCACGCGCCTCGTGCCACTTGGGGTCAAAACCATCCAGCTGCGCATCAAGGATGAGCCACTGGATGACGTCAAACGACAGATCAAACAAGCCATCGCTATTTGTGGTCGCCACGATTGCACGCTCATCATCAACGACTATTGGCGTGAAGCGATTGAACTTGGCGCGACATTTATCCATCTGGGACAAGAAGATCTGGCAAAGGCCGATCTCGACGAAATTTCGCGATCGGGCCTGAAGCTGGGGCTTAGCACCCATTCTCATGAAGAGCTTGATATCGCGCTTGCCGCCAAACCCGACTATGTGGCGCTTGGCCCGGTCTGGGAAACCAGCCTTAAAAAGATGAAATGGCAACCCCAGGGGCTTGAGCGTTTGCAAGAATGGGCAAAACAATCTCCCGTTCCCGTCGTGGCGATTGGCGGCATTACCCTTGAGCGCGCACAAAAGACCTTTGCAACCGGTGCTGCGTCAATTGCCGTTGTCACGGATGTGGTCTTCCATGCAAACCCGGAACAACGGGTTAAAGCATGGCTTGCACTGGTCAATGAATGATAGGGTCATTGATGTAATTACAGACCAACTCAATTTGGAAGACCGACATATGCCTCTTATGGACTTTCTCACATTCAAAACATTTATCAGCACTGAAGTTCTCATTGTTTTTTATTATATAGGCGCTGTTGTCCTGCCGTTTCTCATATGGTCTTTGTCAAAATGGATCCTTCAGAAATACAAAATCGTCGATTTCGTCAATCGACACAAAAACCGTCTGACCGGTCAGCCGTTTAGCAAATCGCGACGCACCAAAATGATCCTGCTATTCATCTGGCTGTTTATTTTCATGGAGCTGTGCTGGAGACTATTGTTCGAGTTCATGATCGCCTATATGCAGATGCGTGATGCCTTGCTGCATTTAAACCCTTAAGCCCTCATGTGAGGAACCAGAAGTAGACCTAATACCAACAAAATAGTATTCTCCAACCAGAATTCTATGCATCAAGTGTATTTTTTCTCGACCTCAAATATTCATGTATCCAATCATCACCATATTCCTTTTTTAATTCTGACACCTCCGAGTTCGGAATCTTATCAGCACTCTGCCTACGAACAATACCCTCACCTGAAACTGCGATATGGGCTTCAAGCCTATCTAACCCTGGAGTACTATTCGTAGTTTCACTAAACTCTCCATACACAATGCCTAATTTGTGGCTTATATCGTCTTTAGACAAATTATATGTGAGTCGAAAATGGTTTAGATAATGTACATTGATATCGTCTTCGCGAATATACGCGACAACGGAGTTAGTTATAAATTTTTCATCATTTTTATCATATCGGATAGTGACCGATTTCACCTCTCCCTTGGATGGTACGTACTGAATATATAGCACCGCTCGATAATCTAATGGGCTCTCGCCTTCACTGGAACAGTCTGTAGTCAAGTACCAATACCCTTCAGCAGAATTCACTCCCAATAGAACGTTCCTTATGAATTGCTGATTTAATAAATAACCGCATAATAAATCTGCAAAAGTCGCACCTAGTAAAAAGGAAAATACTGCAGTAATTAAACTGGGAATACCTCCTCCCAGCACATTCTCCAATCTCAATTCATACCCAATTACTACAAATAAAGATGCGATAGTTATTGCCAACCAATATTTTATTCTCAACAGCTTTTTCATGCGTCAGTTCCCAAAAAATAGCGTTTCAAAACCACTAGTATTTTGGACGCTACAATCCATTCTCGTTCACTAGTGTCGAGGCCTTTTTTTTACCATTTTTACACTTCCGCACAAAATCAACGAAGCGCACGGCCCAGTCATTTTGCATTGTGGTGCGGTGATGGCAAAAGCCCGCTTGCACATTGCCCATGACAATGCCGTCATGAGCGCCATCAATACCGTGACCGCGCAGCACTTTATAGGCAAAGAGCGTATCGCTTGGCAGACCTTCGATCGACGCATAGTGAAATTCGTGAGCCATGATAGTGGCGGGCAGATCTTGCTCGCCCGGCTTTGGCCAGGCCCCGCGCCCGGTTTCTTGCAAGCGGACCAGACCGCGCCCTTGCGGCGTGTCATGCATGGTGACAGAGCCTTGGATATAACCGACCATTTCGGCGCTCTCATCTCTCCAGGAGATCTTTTTTGACAGATACATCAGGCCGCCGCATTCGGCATAGATCGCCAAGCCATCTAGCGCCGCAGCCTTGATATCTTCACGCAGGCTTTTATTCTCTTGCAAGGCTTTCATATGTGTTTCAGGAAACCCTCCTCCCAACACCACGCCATC
>JAJRQA010000102.1 GCA_024280475.1 Alphaproteobacteria bacterium | reverse complement strand
TATCATCAAGCAACCAAAGAATTTGGTAAAAAGCTGCTTCCCCCGATTAACGGCGGCAAGACCCGTCAGGAAAGCGTTCATAACGGCCTAAAAGCCTTGCAAGAATATGCGCCCAACAGGGTACTAATCCATGATGCAGCGAGGCCGTTCGTCGAACACTTGCTCATTGGCCGTGTCATGCAGGGGCTGTACAGTCACGATGCTGTTTTGCCGGTTATCCCGGTCACTGACACCATCAAGCAAGTAGATGATCATCTCGTCAGCCAGACCGTTGATCGCGCTAAACTGTTTGCGGCCCAGACCCCGCAAGGGTTCACATTTCCGCTCATACTAAATCTGCACGAACAAGCGCAAAAAGATAAAGCCACCACCTTTACAGATGATGTCTCGATTGCCGAAGCTGCCGGCATTGATGTTCTTTGTGTCGATGGCGGGCTCGACAATCACAAGCTAACAACAAGTGGAGATATGAAAATAGCCGAACGCGTTCTTTCCGATCAAAAAACACTCGAAACCCGAACCGGATCGGGTTTCGATGTTCATCGGTTTGAACCTGGTGATGGCGTGATATTGTGTGGCATTAAAATCCCCTTCAACAAACAGCTAAAAGGTCATTCGGACGCTGACGTCGCCATGCACGCCTTAACCGATGCCATCTATGGAACGATTGGAGAGGGAGATATTGGCTCGCACTTCCCTCCTAACGAAGAGAAATGGCAAGGAGCCTCTTCCAGTCTTTTTCTAGAGCATGCTGTTGGACTGGTGCGCAAGCGCGGCGGAACAATGATCAATGTGGATGTCACCATAATATGCGAGCAGCCCAAGATAGGTCCCCATCGCGAGGCTATGCGCGCAGCACTCTCAGCGATCATGAAAATTGATATTTCACGTATCGCCATCAAGGCAACAACCACCGAGCAACTTGGCTTTACCGGGCGCAATGAGGGTATCGCCGCTCAGGCCATTGCAACGATTGCGCTACCCACCGGTTTGGAGCACAAAGATGTTTAGCCAACAACTGATAGATGATGCAAGCCAGCTATTGGCGCTTTGCCGCGACAAAGGCTTGATGATCGCCAGCGCCGAATCTTGTACCGGCGGGCTCATCTCGGCCCTGTTTACCGAGATCGCTGGATCATCAGATGTATTTGAACGTGGCTTTGTCACCTATTCCAATGAAGCCAAAGCCGAGTTACTCAATATTCGCATGGAGCTCATTGAGCAGTGGGGAGCGGTCAGTCCCCAAGTTGCAGCTGCCATGGCCAGCGGTGCGCTTGCTCGCTCCCATGCAGATTTAACGATCTCCGTCACCGGTATTGCTGGGCCAGGTGGTGGATCAGCTGAAAAACCGGTGGGCCTTGTCTGCCTGGCCGCCGCTCGTAAAAACGGTTTGGTGATCGGCAAGACCTGTAAATTTGGAGATATTGGCCGCTCTAAAGTACGCGAAGCATCCATTGGTGCGGCGATAAAATTGCTCAACGGCTCCATTGAAGCCGAGGACAGCTATGAAGCGCTGCCATAAACGTCATCGGCCCGCGCCACAAATGCATCTGAAAATTTGTGAAAGGCGTAGTCAAACATCGACCCCATCAAAAGTTGCAATGGTCGCGACTTAAATTCGTAATCGATATAAAAATCCACGTCGCAGCTGTTCTGGGAAACTTCCCGAATAGTCCAGCGATTATCAAGATGGTGAAATGGTCCCGTGATGCTCTCCACAAACACCCGGCGCTTATCTCGATCCAGAATAACCCGGCTTGAGTAAGTTTCGCGCACGACTTTATAAGCCACCGTCATATCGGCAATGAGAATTTCCTTACCCCGGCGCTCCTCACGGCTTTGCACGACAAGCGCATCGCAAAGAGGCAGGAATTGCGGATATTGCTCCACATCTGCAATCAGCTTGTACATGCGTTCAGCAGAATGATTGACGCGCCTGGTGTCTGAAAAACTCGGCATCTCTATGCCCTGTCGCCGTTGCGAGCTGCTTTGAGCTTCGCGAAATCCTCGTCCGCGTGATAAGAGGACCTCGTCAAAGGGCTGGCTGACACCAGCAAGAAACCTTTAGCAAGCGCATGACGCTTATAGGCATCAAATTCATCTGGTGTGACGAAGCTTTTGACCTGCGCATGTTTTCTTGTTGGCTGCAAATATTGCCCAATGGTCAAAAAATCCACATTGGCCGAACGTAAATCATCCATGAGCTGCAGCACTTCATTGCGGGTTTCCCCAAGCCCTACCATGATGCCCGACTTGGTGAACATTGTGGGGTCTGTTTCCTTGACCTTTTGCAGTAAGCGCAGGGAATGGAAATAGCGGGCGCCTGGCCTGATTTCAAGATAGTTCGATGGCACTGTTTCCAGATTGTGATTAAAAACATCCGGGCGGGCCTTGATAACCAGATCTTCCGCGCCGTTTTTTTTGAGGAAGTCTGGCGTCAAAACCTCAATGGTTGTGTCTGGTGTACTGGCTCTAATCGCATCGATGGTCTGCGCCATATGAGCGGCACCGCCATCGGCCAGATCATCTCGATCAACGGATGTGATTACCACATGCCGCAAGCCCAGCTTTTTGACGGCGTTGGCGACATTTTCTGGCTCATCGGGATCAAGGCTTGATGGTTTGCCAGTGCTGATATTGCAAAAGGCGCAAGCTCTGGTGCAAATCTCTCCCATTATCATCATCGTGGCGTGACGCTTGTCCCAGCATTCACCGACATTTGGACAGGCTGCTTCTTCACAAACCGTCGTCAGGCCATTGGCCTTGATGATCTCACGAGTTTCCTTGTAAACCTTTGAGCCGGGCGCTTTGACCCTGATCCATTTTGGTTTGCGCAAGATTGGCGTATCGGGCTTGTGCGCCTTTTCGGGGTGCCGTACTCGTTCAGCATTTGCGTCAAAAATTATGGCCATTGCTTTGTTTTTCTTCCTGCAACTAGATATGCATTGCCCGGTCGTAGGCTTCAAGGACGCTTTCATGCATCATTTCAGACAAGGTGGGATGCGGGAAGATCGTATGCATTAGTTCAGCTTCTGTGGTCTCCAGCGTCTTGCCAATAGTATAACCCTGTATCAGTTCTGTCGCTTCCGTGCCGATCATGTGAGCCCCCAGCATTTCGCCGGTTTTCGCGTCAAAAATCGTTTTGATCATGCCATCGGTTTCACCAAGCGCAATGGCCTTGCCATTGGCCTGATATGGAAAGCGGCCAACTTTAAGTTCATATCCAGCGTCAAGGGCGGCTTTTTCAGTCAGGCCAACCGAGGCCACTTGCGGTGTGCAATAGGTGCATCCAGGTATATTGTTGCGGTCAAGCGGATGCACATCAGCCTGTCCGGCGATTTTTTCAACGCAAAGAATAGCTTCATGCGAGGCTTTGTGCGCCAAGGCCGGTGCGCCTGCGACATCGCCAATAGCATAGATATTGGGTGCTGTGGTTGCACAAAATTCGTCAATCAGCACAGCACCGCTCTCAACCTTGACGCCGCTTTCTTCCAGGCCAAGATTTTCCGTATTAGCGGCAATGCCCACCGCCAATATAACCCGCTCGAATTGCTGCGTTGAGCTTTTGCCATCACCAAGCGTTATGGTCGCCGACACATCCGCGTCACCAGCCTTGAGGTCGCTGACTTTCGCTTCAGTGTGAATCGTCATACCCTGCTTTTCAAAGGCCTTGCGGGCCAATGCTGAAATTTCTTCATCTTCCACAGGCATCACCCGGTCCATGACCTCGACAACGGTCACATCAGCGCCAAGTGCAGTATAAAAAGACGCAAATTCGATGCCGATGGCACCTGATCCAACCACCAGCAAAGATTTTGGCATAATGTCTGGGACCAGCGCCTCGCGATACGTCCATATCTTTTGGCCATCTGGTTCAAGACCTGGGAATGTCCGCGCTCGCGCCCCCGTGGCGATAATGATATGCTTGCCATTGACCGGTTTGATGCCAGAACCATCCTTGCTGGTTACCTCGATACTGCCAGCTCCCGTCAACTTGGCATCACCCTCAATGACGGTGATCTTGTTCTTTTTCATCAAATAGCCAACGCCACCCGTCAGCTTTTTGGAGACATTGCGCGAACGTTTGACGATGGCATCGAGATCAAAGCCGATTTCACCAGTAGAAAGCCCAAATTTTTTGGCATGTTTCATCTGGCTGTACATCTCGGCTGAGCGCAACAAGGCTTTGGTTGGAATACAACCCCAGTTAAGGCAGATACCACCAAGATTTTCGCGTTCGATAATCGCCGTTTTCAACCCCAGTTGCGAAGCGCGGATCGCGGCCACATAGCCTCCAGGGCCTGCACCAATAACGACGAGATCAAAATTTGATTGAGACATGCAAAATTCCTTCAAGCAAAATCTGGCAACAATAAACGCTTAGACCAGCATCGTAACGGGGTCTTCGATATATGTTTTAAACGCTTTGAGCAGCTGTGCGCCAAGCGCTCCATCGATCACACGGTGATCGCAAGACAAGGTGCATGACATTACGCTGGCCACAGACAGCGCACCGTCTTTTACAACGGGTCGCTGTTCACCGCGCCCCACCGCCAGAATACTGGCATGAGGGGGGTTGATCACCGCGTCAAACTGCTTGATGTCAAACATACCCAGATTGGAGATCGAGGTCGTACCGCCTTGATATTCGTGCGGTGCTAGTTTTTTACTGCGGGCCCGGTGGGCAAGGTCTTTCATCTCGTTGGAAATCTCGGACAATGTTTTAAGATCAGCATGACGAATGACCGGCGTAAACAGGCCGCCCTCAACCGCCACAGCTACGGCGACATCAGAGCGCTTGTGCTTCAAGGTGCCCTCACTCGTCCATGTGGCATTGGCATCGGGTACTTTTTGTAACGCCAGCGCCAGCGCCTTTATGATAAAATCATTGACGGACAGACGCGTCCCATCTGCAGCAATCGCATCATTCATGCGTTTTCTGGCAGTCAAAAGCTCGTCCAGCTCGCAGTCAATTGACAGATAGAAATGCGGGATCGAGGTTTTGGCGAGCGTCAATCGATCGGCAATGATGCGGCGCATATTGTCGTGAGGAATAATCTCATAGCTGCCTTCATCATAGACCGAGAAAATTTCCTTATCATCGAGACCAGCAACAGGCCTGGCAATATCAACCGCTGTTTTGGAAGCTGCAAGCGCTGTTGTCGGCGTCGTGACAGTGGCGGGAGTGGATCCCCCAGCCGACATAGCCTGCTCCACATCTTTCTTCACGATACGCCCTTTGGGACCGGTTCCAGATATGCTGGCGAGCGATATATTGTTTTCTGTGGCAAGGCGTTTGGCCAATGGGCTGGCAATCACACGATCACCAGACGTCTTAACAATAGCTTCATGAGCTGTTACAGCAGGTTCTGGAACAATGGCCGGTTCAGCAGCAGGTGTTTCAGCCTGTGAAGCAGCCTCCACAGCGACAGGTGCAGAGGCGTTGATATCGCCTGCGCTCTCATCATCTTCAAGCACCATGGCGATCACCGTATTGACCGGCACATCGTCATCACCTTCAGGCACATAAAGCTTGCCGATCCGGCCCTCTTCGATGGCTTCGACTTCCATCACAGCCTTATCGGTTTCAATCTCGGCAATAACATCTCCTGGATTAACTTCATCGCCTTCCTTGACGTGCCATTTGGCAAGTTTGCCCGTTTCCATGGTGGGAGAGAGGGCCGGCATCAAAATGGGTATTGGCATTGAATTCTCTTTCTAGGCTTAATCGCTATAGCAAACGCTTTTGACCGCAGAAACAACGTCGTCGACGCTGGGCAATGCCAATTTCTCAAGGTTAGCCGCATAAGGCATGGGAACATCCTTGCAGTTGACCTTTGTAGGCGGGGCATCCAGATCGTCAAAGGCTTCAGCCACCACACGAGAGCAGATCTCGGAGCCGATTGAGGCAACCGGCCAGGCTTCTTCGACCGTCACAATACGATTGGTTTTGCGCACAGACGCCAACACCGTATCCATATCGAGAGGACGAAGAGTACGCAGGTCAATAACTTCTGCATTAATACCCTGCTTGGCCAAAACCACGGCAGCTTCGTTAGTGAGCTGCATGCCGCGCGAGAACGAAACCAGTGTCACATCGGTACCCTCACGCACAATCGCCGCCTTGCCAATGGGCACGATCAGATCATCCACATCCGGGATTTCAAAGGTCTGTCCGTATACCATTTCATGCTCGAGAAAGATTATCGGGTTGGGATCGCGGATCGCGGCTTTGAGCAAACCCTTTGCATCCGCAGCGGTATAGGGCGCGATGACCTTAAGCCCTGGCACCTGTGCGTACCAGGACGAATAATCCTGACTATGCTGGGCTCCAACGCGCGAGGCCGCACCGTTGGGCCCGCGAAAAACGATAGAGCTGCTCATCTGCCCACCGGACATATAGAGCGTTTTGGCAGCCGAATTGATAATGTGATCAATAGCCTGCATGGCAAAGTTCCATGTCATGAACTCGACAACGGGTTTCAGCCCCGCAAAGGCGGCCCCAACCGCAATCCCGGCAAAGCCGTGCTCGGTAATCGGCGTATCAATAACCCGCTTTTCGCCAAACTCGGCCAGCAATCCTTGTGTGACCTTGTAGGCGCCTTGATATTCGGCGACTTCTTCGCCCATCACGAAAACATCTTCATCCCGGCGCATTTCTTCCGCCATCGCGTCTCGAAGCGCCTCGCGAACGGTTATTTCGACCATAGATGTATCGCTGGATATTTCACTGCCCTTCTCGGGCGTTACGATGGCGGCGGCTATAATAGCGGGCACCTCAACGGGAGCTTTAATGGGCGCTTCCACTGGCGCCACGATTGGTTCTGGCGCGGTGGGCGCTGCTACTGGTTCTGGAACCGCCTTGCTATCGAGTTCTTCTCCTTCTTCAAGGACAATGGCAATGGGTGTGTTGACCTTGACGCCCTCGGCACCCTCAGAGACCAGCACTTTGGCCAGCAAGCCATCTTCTATAGCTTCGATTTCCATCGTCGCCTTGTCTGTTTCAATTTCGGCAATGATATCACCTGCAGCGATTTCATCCCCTTCCTTGACCAGCCAACGGGCCAGCTTTCCCTCTTCCATGGTGGGTGATAGCGCCGGCATCAGAATTTCTGTAGCCATAAATTGATTGCTCCTTGAACAATGGTCCGCCTAGCGGAGAATATCGGTGTAAAGTTCAGTGGCATCGGGTTCGGCGTCTGCCTGCGCAAATTCTGCCGCACCTGCGGCGATTGCTTTCATTTCCTTGTCGATGGCTTTGAGCTCATCGTCATTGGCAATGCCATCGGCGACGATGCGCTTTTTAACCTGCTCGATGGGATCGCTATGCTCCCGCATTTTTTGGACTTCCTCACGGGTGCGATATTTGGCCGGATCAGACATGGAATGACCACGATAGCGATAGGTCAACATTTCCAATATAAAGGGACCACCGCCCTCTCTTGCCCGTTTAACCGCTCTATCACCAGCATCTTTAACAGCACGCACATCCATGCCATCGACCTGTTCGCCTGGAATATCAAAGCTTGCGCCGCGCTGGGAGAAATCTGTGGTGGCGGAAGAGCGCTCAATACTGGTGCCCATGCCGTATTTATTGTTCTCAATGACATAAATAACCGGCAAGTCCCAAAGCTTAGCCATATTGAAACTCTCGTAGACCTGTCCCTGATTAGCAGCACCATCGCCAAAATAGGTCAAGCAGACCCGATCATTGCCACGATATTTATTGGCAAAGGCAAGGCCAGAGCCAAGCGGCGCTGAAGCGCCAACAATGCCATGCCCTCCGTAAAAGTTTTTTTCAAGGGAGAACATGTGCATGGATCCACCTTTGCCCTTGGAATATCCGCCGCTGCGCCCCGTAAGCTCTGCCATGACACCCTTAGGGTCCATGCCAGCGGCCAGCATATGTCCATGATCGCGATAGGTGGTAATGGTTTGGTCGCCCTCACCGATGGCCATCTGCATACCCACAACAACAGCTTCCTGCCCAATATAGAGGTGACAAAAACCGCCGATAAAGCCCATGCCATAGAGTTGACCGGCCTTTTCTTCAAAACGGCGGATTTTAAGCATTTCGCGATAGGCATCGAGTTCGCGCTCTGGCGTGAATTCCATCATCGGTTTTTCTATTCCAATCAATGAGTTGCAGCAGGTCTTACAGCCAACTTCAATCCCTGAAGCACTGTATCTGCCAACATATATGATCAAAGCGCCAACAGTGACCTTTTTTCTGGCTTATTCTTACTATCGTAGCTTTACCGTGGTCAATGGCTATGAGCAAATATGCCTATCGCGCTATAGGAATGGAAACGGGCCTTACGGCGCTCCGTTGACATAAATTCGCTCGTTTTTATAGACGAAATTAAGTCGTTCGCGAGCCTGAAACTCCAGCATATCGCGATCTACAGCTCCTGGAGCCATTAATTTCGTCATGCGCTCAAGTTCAAAGCGCTTTTCAAGCAATAGTTGCAATTTCTTGTTTAGACCGGCGATACGCGCATTAAGGGCCGATCTGGCCTGCAATCCGTGCTCACCCACATAGGTTTGCACGCCAAACAGCGATAAAGCGAGAATGACCAACAGGCTCACAAAGTTTCGTTTCAAGAAAAGCATCGAGCTTCCCCCAATCTCCTAGACCATCGCAGGAAGCACGCTGGCTCCATCAAACACGGCCATATCGCCGAGTTCTTCTTCAATACGGATCAATTGATTATATTTGGCCATACGGTCAGAGCGCGACAGGGAGCCGGTTTTTATCTGCCCGGCATTGGTCGCAACAGCAATATCGGCAATCGTAGAATCTTCGGTTTCCCCCGAGCGATGGGAAATCACAGCCGTATACCCGGCGCGTTGCGCCATCTCTACGGCATCAAGAGTTTCGCTCAATGTACCGATCTGGTTGACCTTGATGAGGATCGAATTGGCGACACCTTTGTCAATACCGTCCTTGAGCCGGGTGACATTGGTCACGAACAGATCGTCGCCGACAAGTTGGCATTTCGCGCCAACCTGCTCCGTCATGAGCTTCCAACCGTCCCAATCATCTTCCGCCAGACCATCTTCAATGGATATGATGGGGTATTGTCCAATCAGATTATCATAATAATCGATCATTTCCGCCGAGGTCAGGATTTTGCTCTCACCTTTGAGATTATATTTTCCATCCTCATAAAATTCGGTCGAAGCCGGATCAAGAGCAATACAAATATCTTCGCCTGGTTTAAAACCGGCCTGTTCAATGGATTTCGTAATAAAATCGAGTGCCTCAGTGCTGGAAGACAGATTGGGGGCAAAGCCGCCTTCGTCACCCACATTGGTATTATGGCCAGCATCAGACAGGGATTTCTTCAACGTATGGAACACCTCGGCTCCCATACGAATAGCCTGTCTGCAGTTTTCAGCTTTCACGGGCACAATCATGAATTCCTGAATATCAATAGGATTGTCGGCATGCTCACCGCCATTAATGATGTTCATCATCGGCACCGGCATTTTGTGGGCATTGACACCACCAAGATAGCGATAGAGTGGTTGGTTGGTGGCCATCGCTGCGGCCTTGGCGATTGCCATGGAAACACCAAGGATGGCATTGGCACCGATTTTTGATTTGTTCGCCGTCCCGTCAAGATCGCACAAAAGCTTGTCGAGGCGCCGTTGTTCTTCAGCTTCCATGCCCTGCAGTGCATCAAACACTTCGCCATTGATCGCATCCACAGCCTTGATCACACCTTTGCCCATATAGCGGCCGCCACCATCACGCAACTCATGCGCTTCATGGGCACCGGTGGAAGCACCAGACGGCACCCCGGCACGGCCAATTGACCCGTCTTCAAGCAGAACATCAACTTCAACAGTTGGATTGCCCCGGCTATCCAGTATTTCGCGACCCAAGATATCGGTGATTGCAGTCATCAGGTTCCCCATTGGTTTTGCAATTGTTTGCGCGTGCAGACAAAAAAGATGTAAGGATTTAAATGGTTTTAGTACGCTCTTAACGATCAACGAACAGTTAGTCAAAAGGAACATTGTCCCACCGTTGTGGCAGGTGGTCTTCATAGCGTCAATCTTTGCTAATAACCAACCAGTTTAGCCTAGGGAGTATCTTTTGTGTTTTTCATCGCGTCCAAAACCATTGGGTTCTTTTTGATGCCATCAAACTTTGCCTGTAGCCTCCTTGTGCTTGGGCTATTGCTAGCAAAAACGCGTTTTTCAATCCTCGCCCACCGCCTGTCATATGTAACCATTATCGCTCTTATCATTATGGCATTTTCTCCCCTTGGCCACATCATATTGCTACCGCTTGAAGAACGCATCAAACGGCCATCAAACGTCGCGAATATGAAGGCCCCTGATGGGATTGTGGTGCTTGGCGGCTCTATTGATACGATTGTCACCAAAGCCCGCGGCACTATTGCTATTAACGAGTCTGGAGAACGACTAACGCAGATCATCGAGCTGGCCAGACGATTCCCCAACGCACGCATCGTCTTTAGTGGCGGTTCTGGTCAAATATTTTCAGCAAATATGCGAGAAGCCGATGCCGCGCGTCGTTTTTTCTCGCAAATGGGTTTGCAACCCGACCGGCTTATATTTGAAAATAAATCCCAAAACACCTGGCAGAACGCGCGATATACCAAAGATCTGCTAAAACCCACCCGCGAACAACGCTGGTTGCTTGTCACCTCCGCCTTTCATATGCCTCGCTCATTAGGCTGTTTTCGCAATGTTGGCATGAACGTCATCCCCTGGCCCGTCGACTACCGAACAAGAGGCTTTAGCGATATATACCGGTTTTTCGATCGCGCCTCAGAGGGCTGGAAACGGGTTGATATCGGGGTGCGCGAATGGATTGGACTCCTCGCCTATCGGTTAAGCGGGCGCATCAACAGCTTTTTCCCGCGCCAAGCTACCAGTTCAGGTTCAACAGCTACAAAATGATCTTGACAGAAGCAGCGCAAGACTGTTCTGTGCCTCTTCCAATATTCATTACATAAACCACATCAATGTTTTGAAATCGATTGGCTCAATGGGGCCACGTGGCGGAGTGGTTACGCAGCGGATTGCAAATCCGTGTACCCCGGTTCGATTCCGGGCGTGGCCTCCAAACAAACGCAGCAAGTTTGTCGAAACTTCTCAATCTAGCAGCGGCATCGCTTTGCTTTATATCCAGCCGGGCAAGCCTCAGCAGAACGCCTATGTGGAGCGTTACAATCGCACAGTGCGCCACGAATGGCTGGATCAAAATCAGTTTGTAAGCATAAAGGAGGCACAGCATCAGGCCACAACATGGCTCTGGACATACAATAACCAACGGCCCAATATGGCCATCGGCGGCATCCCACCAGCAGCAAAGCTGGCAAACGCCGCATGACAAGTAAGATTCTACTAATAACCCCCGTTCAAAATGGGGGAATTACCGGAAAGCCGGAGCGGTTCTTTAATACCCCTCATTCAGATTCTTAAAAAATGTGGGAAAATCTTTTTTCGCCCGGTATTGACATTATGTTCTACCGGAAGTTGGATATTGTTGCCTGTCTAGGGATATCGCGGATATCAGGAGATAAATTCATATGCAAAAAGAAACAATATTCAAATTAATAATCGCTCCGTTATTGATAGGAATTGCAGTTATCTCCATTACTGTTATCGAAGGTATCTCGGCATCAATACTGCATATAAATAACGCTGAGCATTACCAACGGGCGCTTCAGGAACACTGGTTGATCGGCAGCAGAGGAAAGCAAGTCAAACAGGTTTTTCGCCGGGACCACCGCGGCAATAACAAACGTCGCGACGTCACACCATTTGATCCTTTCACCGTTTGGCGCTTCGTCAAAGGCAATGTTTTCTGGGGACTGGAAGTGGGTGACGGCGGATTTATCAGTAATAAAAATGGCACAAATGTTACTTACAGAGCCGAGGCAGATCGTCATATTTTCATAATCGGTGGATCAACAGTAGCCGGAGCTGGCGCATCAAGCAATAAACACACGATCGCCGCGAACCTTGAGTTGATCATGCGCAAAGCGACCGACGAAGATGTCAATGTCGTTAATGCAGGAGTTGGCGGTTGGTGGTCCCGCCAAGAAGTATCCTGGTTTGTGAATTATCTGGTTACAAACTACAAAGTTGATGACGTCATATTCCTTAATGGTTACAATGATTCCTGGCGCAGCACGGCGGCAGTGAGATGGAAGAAGAATACTTCAGAAGAAAGCGACAAAATATTACTTGTCGACCCCTCGACACGTAATAAAACTCGTCTCATTCGACAATGGGAATCGAAGAAGACCTCATTGCGAGAGCATGTAGTCGCAATTCGTGACTATTTTTTCAATTTCGCGCATCTCGACAAAAGAAGCTGGTTCGTGACCCAATTGTTATCGAAAACGTCGCTTCAGCCAATTGTCACCGGCCAGATAAATTTTACTCCCCTCATAAAAGAGCAGCTTGAAGAAGCCAGAAATTGCAAGTTCTCTGGCAAGTTTGATATCTCCGCATATTTGTCGGCAATACGTTCGGCTACCGGCATCGCAGCTGCCCACAAGATAAACCTGATTTATGCACTTCAGCCTTCGATCACATACAAAAAAACACTGACGCCTCCAGAACAGGCGACGCTTTGGAAAGTTCACAATCGCGTAACTGCCGGTGGGATGGGTTCCTATGGTGTTGGCAAGAATGGATGTTATCACGATATGCAAAAAAAATTCTTCAATAAAATGAGTACGCAATTTAGTCAACTGCAACAATCATCTCGTAGTCCGCATGTTCGTTATACTGACCTCAGCCAGATGTTTACGAATAGTTCCGAAGACATATTTTACGACTACGCGCATTATACGAATTTGGGTAATCAAAAAATAGCGATAGCACTTTCAAAAATGCTATCTCCCAACTAACCGATCCATAAATTATTCGCGATAATATTTAAACAGTTGCCGCCGATCAAGATTGGCTTGAAGGAAAAAAGAATGCCTTCTAAGGCTGATGTCTCACGGCATGGATCGGAGGATACATGGGTAAGAGGTCATTCAGTCTTACTGAGAAGCACGGCATTGTTCAATCGTTGTAGACCACTGTGAACGGCGGAAATTCAAAATTATCAATGATACCCGGTGCCGTTCGCTCTGCAATTCAGCAAGAGGGTGACGCAAGTACGAGTGGTCAGAGGACTGCGCACATAACGAGGATTGAGTCCAGCATAACGCTGCCTTACGGATTAAAATATGCGACCACCTCACTGTTTGACGCTAATAGTGTGCGGATTCAGGGCTTTGACAATTATCATGGTGTCGATGTGACCTCCGGGCCTGCCAGTAAAACCCATATAGAAGGTGTCTACTAATCTAGGTACATCTCACAATGACCCAGCCCATCGCGTTGCCAACACTCTTCTTTGGTGGCAATGAATTTTGCAACATTGTCATGGTCCCATTTGAATGTGAGGAGAGGCATGTGTTCTGCAACGCGCATGTCAGACATATGGGCAATGAATTCATCTGGCGAAATATCTGTCAATCGTACGAAGGTCAATTTGGTTTCGGACTTGATGATCATTTCACTTCCGGTTTCGATATAAGTTATATTCGACCTGCAACTCGTGCTCAAATCCGGATCACAGAGTCCGGCAAATTGCTTTAACACTTGTCGTCTACGCATGCCTTACACATGGGTGAGATGTACAATGACAACAGGTTTTTTACCCCACAGACGGTTTATCTCACCGCGTATTGAGCGACGCACCGCTTCTGTTGCCGCTTTTTCATCGCGCCGTTTTTTCTTTGGCAAACTTTTGAGCGTTCCCTCAATGAGGTTTTCGATCATATCGTCAAGTGGTTTGCGCTTGCTGACTTCTGCCGGAATGCCTTGCGTCTCCAGCAATAGATCAATGATCTCATAGTCATTTTGATCAAGCACAACCGTTGCCACCACAAGCCCGACATAGGCCAGTTTACGGCGCTCTCGCATGGGCTCCTCATGGTGAATAGCAATGGTTTTACCATCAAGAAACCAGCGACCGGTGGGCATCTCATCGACCTTGATCAGCGAACCTTGCTCATGGTCTAGCGGCAACAATCTCATCGCCTCGCCATTGGTTACAATAGCCGTGTGGCCAATATCATTTTTTTCAGCAAATTTGCGATGCTCACTCATGTGACGATATTCGCCGTGCATGGGAACAAGTGCCCGGGGTTTCAGCCATTTATAGAGTTGTTTGAGCTCATCGCGCTGCGGATGGCCAGAGGCATGGACGAGATCATTTGACGTCGTGACAATCTCAACGCCAATGTCGGCCAGATTATTCATCAAACTGCCTACTGAGCGTTCATTGCCGGGAATGGTAAAAGACGAGAATATGACCATATCGCCCTTGGCAAATTTGATCCTGCGATGTTCGCCTTTGGCGATACGGGCCAGAGCCGCGCGGCTTTCCCCTTGCGACCCTGTGCACAGCAAAACAATGTCACTGCGCTGCATCTCTGAATATTGGTCCTGATCGAGAAAATTCAAATCATCTGGCAGATAGCCAGTTTCCTGCGCTGCCGTAATCACCCGCCATAATGATAAACCCGCGACAACCACATAACGGTTGGCTTCTTTGGCCGCAAGGGCCACAGCCTTGATACGAGCAACATTGGAGGAAAAGGCTGTCACAATCACGCGCTTGGGAGCATCCTTGATAATCCTTGCCAATGATCGGGCCACCTCGCCTTCCGAGATGGAATGCCCTTCTTTAAGAACATTGGTCGAATCGCAGATCAGCACATCAATGCCCTCTTCCCCGACTTCCATCAAGCGCTTTTCATCCACCAGAGCGCCCACCACAGGTTCTGGATCCAGTTTCCAGTCACCACTATGGAATATAGCCCCTTCAGGAGTGCGAATGACCAAGGCGTTGGATTCTGGAATAGAATGGGTCATGCCCACATATTCAACATTGAACGGGCCTACATCAAAACGAGATCCAAGCGGCATCTCAGTGACATCGAACTTTTCGGGCGATCCATAGCTAGAGATCTTGCCCGCAAGAAGGGCGGCAGTAAACGGGGTTGCATAAACGGGGGCGCGCAAAAAGGGCCACAACTGGGTCAGTGCTCCCAAATGGTCTTCATGGGCATGGGTCAAAACGATGCCCACCAGATTATCCCGCTCCTCGTGGATAAAGCTGATGTCGGGAAATATCAGCTCAACTCCGGGCTCATTTGGTCCAGGAAAGGTCAAACCGACATCAACCATCAGCCATTTGCGGTTGGTTTTTGGTCCGTATCCATAAAGATAGATATTCATTCCGATTTCCCCTGCACCACCAATAGGCAGCAGGACAAGTTCGTTCGTCGCTTTTTTATTATTACTCATATATTTTTTTGCTCGGTCCAAACTTATGAATGGGAAGCAGATCCTTCAATTTTGATGATTGTGCCGCTGGAGAAAACCATTTCATTGCCAGAGCCGCCTTCCAGTACAAGCGCTCCGTTCGCGGAGATCGTTGTCATACGCCCCTCATATTGCTCATCACCAACCTTGATGGTAATAAGCTGGCCGATGTGACATGAGCGCTCCAACCAGGCAAGGCGTACGGTTTCAAAGCCATCACCATCCCGCCAGATAGACAACCAGTCCCTTGTCGATTGTACCAGCGCTACAAACAACTGGTCGCGTGTACAGCTCCAGTCTTCAGCTCTCAGGTTTCCAGCATCAACCAATCCCCCAATCTGTGGATTGGACGCCAAGTTTATACCGGTGCCGATGACAATATCAAACAAACTGGATTGACGCGATTGTCTGCTTTCAATGAGAATACCACAAACTTTACGCCCCTTGAGCAGGATATCATTCGGCCATTTAAGACATAGATCCCCAATATGATACTGCTCACTAGCCATCTGCTCGATGGCCGTGATTGCAGAAAGCGCGGCAATGATAGAGATTTGCGCAAGATGCTCTGGCGGACACTTTGAGCTGGTTAACAAGCTTGCATACAGATTACCAGCTTGCGAGACCCATCGACTGCCTTTGGTGCCGCGCCCATTGGTCTGGAGGTCTGCACAAAACCAGCTGTCTGGCTTTTGCCCCTTCGCGCTTTGGCGCAATGCCTCTTGATTGGTTGAATCGGTTTCCTCGAACCAGAAATATTGATACCCTTGTGGCAGAGGGAGCGAGTGGCTGTTCATCTCGCTCTACTTGAACAATGACTTGGCAGCAACACCCGCTGCGGTCACAAGCGGGGTCGGGTAAACCACATATCCAAGCACAAACAGTCCCGAACCAATCAACACAAGACGCAAGGAACCATGCATGGGGACAAAATTTTCAGCTGGCTCATCAAAGAACATCACTTTAACGATCCGCAGATAATAAAACGCCCCGACCACACTGGCCAACACACCAATGATTGCCAACGGCACAAGCTTTGCTTCGATAGCAGCAAGCAGCACATAAAATTTGGCAAAGAAGCCAGCAAGAGGGGGAATACCTGCGAGCGAGAACATTAGCATGGCCAGTAAAAACGCCATCGTCAGGTCATTTTTGGCAAGCCCGGCCAGATCAGAAATATTTTCAACAGCACCCTCTTCGCGGCGCATCGCCAGGATGCAGGCAAATGTGCCAAGGGTCATGATGGCATAAATCACCATATAAATGACCACAGCCCGCACACCGGTTTCAGATCCTGACGCCAGGCCAACCAGTGCAAACCCCATATGACCGATGGAACTGTAAGCCATCAAGCGCTTGATATTGGTCTGGCCGATAGCCGCAAAAGCTCCAAGCACCATAGAGGCGATCGACACAAACACGATGATCTGCTGCCATTGAGGGGTGATGCCGGGAAACGCCCCATACAAAACCCGTACGATCATCGCCATTGCCGCTATTTTAGGAGCGGCTGCAAAAAAAGTTGTGACCGGCGTTGGAGAACCCTCATAAACATCAGGCGTCCACATATGGAACGGCACTGCCGATATTTTAAAGACCAGCCCGACCAACAAGAACACCAGGCCAAAAATAATACCAATGGTCGCGCCGCTGGTTTTGATGGAATTGGCAATATGTTCGAACCCGGTACCGCCGGTAAAGCCGTAAATCAGTGACATGCCATAAAGCAACATGCCCGATGACAAGGCTCCCAGTACAAAATATTTAAGGCCCGCTTCACTGGAACGTTCTGAATTCCGGTTAAAAGCTGCAATAACATAAAGCGCCAGACTTTGCAGCTCGATACCAAGATAAAGAGCAATCAGGTCATTTGCGGAAATCATCATCATCATGCCTGCAGTGGCTAGCAGGATCAGCACCGCGAACTCATATTTCCACAAATTGGCCTTCGACATATAATCATAGGCCATAAAGATCGCGATGGCGGCCGATGCCAGGGTGACGATTTTCATCAAACGCGCAAACGGATCAATTATGAAACTGCCCGCAAACAAGGTGCCGGCAAGATCACCCTGCAAATATAATAAAACGGCCGCGAAAACGAGAATTGCAAAGGTCGCAAAACTCATGAATATGGCGTTCTTTTGCTTGATAAACGCACCAATCATCAGCAAGAGCAAAGCTCCAACCACCAGAATAACCTCTGGAAGAATAGGGTGGTAACTACCAATAATGGCTGCAGTCGTTGGTGGCATGAGCGTTTCCTATTGGTCCCTATCGTGACGCCAGCAAGCCAGCGTCATGCGCGGCCTGTACGGCGTTCTTGTAATTGTGCAAAAGCTGTTCGACAGACGCTGTGGTCACATCGATGATGGGCGCCGGCCAGATGCCGAATAAAATCGTCAACAGCACAAGCGGAGCCAGTATGGCCAGCTCGCGCATATTGAGATCAGATATATTTTTCAGTGATGCTTTTTCCAGCTTGCCAAAAATAACCCGGCGGTAAAGCCACAAGGCATAAGCAGCAGAAAGGATAACGCCAAATGTTGCGACAAAGGCCACCCATGTATTGGCCTTGAACGCACCGATCAGGGCCAGAAACTCTCCGACAAAACCGCTGGTGCCTGGCAGGCCTACATTGGCCATGGTGAAGATCATGAAGAACACGGCATAAAGCGGCATGCGATTGACCAGGCCGCCATAGGCCGAGATCTCTCTTGTATGCATGCGGTCATAGACCACGCCTATGCATAAAAACAGAGCCGCCGAGACGATACCATGTGACAACATCTGGAAGATGCCGCCCTGAATACCTTGAGCTGTCGCCGTAAAAATGCCCATCGTTACAAAGCCCATGTGAGCAACTGACGAGTAGGCAATCAGCTTCTTGATATCTTCTTGCACCAAAGCGACCAGCGAAGTGTAAACAATGGCGATACAGCTCAACACAAAGACGACAATCGCGAAGGTGTCAGAGGCAACGGGAAACATGGGAATAGAGAAGCGCAGGAAACCATAGCCTCCCATCTTCAGCAAAATAGCGGCAAGGATCACTGACCCGGCGGTGGGCGCTTCCACATGAGCATCCGGCAACCAGGTATGAACTGGCCACATGGGCATTTTGACCGCGAAACTGGCGAAAAATGCCCACCAAAGAATGGTCTGCAAGCCCCCGGATATGGTCATGCCCCAAAAGTGGATAGGCTCTGTTGAAAACTTGTAAGTGAGCAGCTTGGTAATGTCGGTGGTGCCAGCATCCATATACATGGCCATGATGGCCAACAGCATCAGCACAGAGCCAAGCAACGTATAAAGAAAAAACTTGAATGAGGCATAAACCCGCCTCTTGCCACCCCATACACCGATGATCAGGAACATGGGGATAAGACCAGCTTCAAAGAACACATAGAACATCAGCAGATCGAGCGAGCAGAACACGCCGATCATCAGACTTTCGAGCACCAGAAAGGCGATCATATATTCTTTGACGCGGTCTTGCACACTATCCCAGCTAGCCAGGATCGATAACGGCATGACAAAGGTGGTGAGAATGACAAACAGCATGGAAATGCCATCGACACCCATATGGTAGCTAAAGTTTTCACCCATCCAATCGTATTTTTCAACGAACTGGAACCCGGCCTGACTATTGTCAAAATGGAACCAGATCAACAGTGACACGAAAAATGTAAAAATGGTGGTGAACAAAGCCGCCATGCGCGCATTGTTTTTGGCCACTGCATCATTGCCAGGAATGACAAAGATAATCAGCGCGCCAAGCAGCGGCAGGAAGGTGACGACCGAGAGAATTGACCAACTATTCATTATTTGATCCCCCCGGCTATCGTTCCAGAGGTGATATCACCAAACATGAACCAGCTGATAATCGCTGCAAGGCCGATCAGCATGACAAAGGCATAGTGATAGACATAACCCGTCTGCATTCTTGAGGCTCCCTTTGTGATATCGAGAACCCGAGCGGCAATCCCATCGGGTCCCAGCCCATCAATAATTTTGCCATCGCCACCTTTCCAGAACAGACGACCAAGCCACATGGCGGGACGGATAAAGATCAGATTATAAAGCTCATCGAAATACCATTTATTATAAGAGAACAGGTAAATCGGCCTGAATATGCGCGCAAATAATGCTGGTAGCTTGGTGAACTGGATATAGAACAGCCAAGCCAGGAAGAACCCTCCAACCATCATCACGAAGGGCGACAGCTTCACCCACATAGGGACATGATGCATGGCCGCGACAATGTCCTTGGTATCGGAAATAGAGCTTCCCCAGAAAAGAGCTGGATCATCACCGATGAAATAACCTTTGAAAATAAAGCCGGCAGCCAGCGCGCCCACCGCCAGCAGATATAGCGGGATTAACATGACATTGGGGCTCTCATGAATATGCTTGGCGGCTTCTTCATCAACACGAGAAGGCCCATGAAACGTCATGAAAATGAGCCGCCAGGAATAAAAGCTTGTTAAAAAGGCCGCCGCAACGGTCATCCAGAACGCATAATTTCCCACCCAGCTATGAGCAGCAAAAGCTGACTCGATTATAGCGTCCTTGGAATAGAAACCAGCAGTTCCAATAATGGTTGGAATACCGACCCCTGTGAGCGCAATCGTGCCGATGATCATCATCGCATAGGTATAGGGAATTTTCTTGGCCAGCCCCCCCATTTTGCGCATGTCCTGTTCATCGGACACTGCATGGATGACCGCGCCTGAACCAAGGAACAACAAAGCTTTGAAAAAGGCATGCGTGAACAGATGAAAGATACCGGCCCCATATGCCCCAACGCCAAGCGCCACAAACATATAGCCAAGCTGCGAGCATGTGGAATAGGCCACAACACGCTTGATATCATTTTGCGTGACCCCAACGGTTGCTGCAAAGATTGCCGTAGAGGCACCAATAAAGGTCACCACCCATAAGGCTGTCGGCGATAGTTCGAACAAAGGTGACAGACGCGCCACCATAAACACCCCGGCAGTGACCATCGTTGCCGCATGGATAAGGGCGGATACCGGAGTTGGCCCTTCCATCGCGTCTGGAAGCCAGGTGTGCAAAAGTAGCTGCGCTGACTTACCCATGGCACCCATGAACAACAGCAGGCAGATCACCGTCATCACATCAAATTCCCATGACAGGAAATGCATGGTCATGCCTTGTTGCGCCTTGGCGGCAGCAAATACCGTATCAAAATCCATACTGCCAAAGACGAAAAAGATGGCAAAGATGCCAAGCGCGAAGCCAAAGTCACCAACCCGATTGACGACAAATGCCTTGATTGCCGCCGCATTGGCGGCAGGCTTGTGATACCAAAATCCGATCAATAGGTAAGAGGCCAGACCAACGCCTTCCCAGCCAAAAAACATCTGCATGAAATTATCAGCCGTCACCAGCATCAACATGGCGAACGTAAATAAGGACAGATAGGCAAAAAACCTTTGTCTGTGGGGGTCATGATGCATATAGCCAATGGAATAGACATGCACGAGAGAAGACACCGATGTTACCACGACCAGCATGACAGCCGTGAGCGTATCAACACGGATACTCCACGAAAGATTGAGGTTCCCCGAGGTCAACCAATGCAATAGCAAGATGCTTTTGGGACCGGCAGGATTGCCAGACAAGCCGATCTGGTAAAACACCACCCAGGAAAGAGCCGCAGAGATCAGCAATAGCCCACTGGTCAGATATTCGCTGGCTTTGGCGCCAATGGCTCTGCCAAACAGGCCCGCCACCAAAAAGCCCAGCAATGGCAGAAAGACGATAAGGGTATAAATATTCATAAGTGTCTTTCTAACCTTTCATTGCGTGAATATCATCCACGGCAATTGAACCCTTGTTACGGAAATATGTGACAATGATCGCCAACCCGATGGCTGCTTCAGCCGCCGCTACGGTCAGCACAAATAGCGCAAAAATCTGCCCGGTCAAATCATTGAGATGGGCTGAAAAGGCGATCAGATTGATATTGACGGCAAGCAGCATCAGCTCAACCGACATCAAAATCACAATGACATTCTTCCGGTTGAGAAATATCCCAAAGATGCCCAGCGTAAAAAGAACAGCAGCGACACTTAGATAGTGTGGTAATCCAACTTCCAACATTGTTCTGGCTCTATCCTCATCATCTCACATTTAAAAACCAATGGACGTTTGATCATCCATTATCGGCCAGGATCAGATCCCTTTGCCGGTCTCAACTTTTTTAATCTCAATACTCGTTTCCGGGGTTCGCGCTACCTGATCACCAATGTTCTGTCGCTTGGCGTTTTCGTTTTGCCTGAAGGTCAAGACAATCGCACCCACCATCGCTGTTAGCAAAATGATGCCAACAGCTTCAAAATAGAAAATATATTCTGTGTACAAAACCTGGCCTATTGCTTCGGTATTGGTAATCGTTGCCACATCAGGAATTGGCGTTTTAGGTGTAACGCTAATCCCTCCATCCGTTTTCCAGGCCCCAAACAGAGCCATCAATTCACCAAGCACAATGAAACCAATAGTGGCGCCAATCGGAAAATATTTCATATATCCAGCGCGCAACTCGGCGAAATCGACGTCCAGCATCATGACCACAAACAAGAACAAAACGGCAACCGCCCCGACATAAACAATGATCAGCAACATGGCCAAAAATTCTGCCCCAAGCAAAAGGAACAAGCCCGCCGCGTTGATAAACGCCAGAATCAAGAACATCACAGCATGCACGGGATTGCGCGCGCTGATGACCATCACCGCCGACCCAATCGTCAATGCCGAAAACAGATAGAAAAACAGATCTGCTATCCCCATTATGTCCCTAAGCTCCTTCGTTTAGCTCTCACTCATCCAATCATCCGCGCAAACATCGCTGATTACCGATAAGGGGCGTCCAATTCTATGTTTTTGGCGATCTCTCGCTCCCAGCGATCACCGTTATCGAGCAATCGCTCTTTGTCATAGAGCAACTCCTCATGTGTTTCTGTTGCATATTCAAAATTAGGACCCTCAACAATGGCCTCAACCGGACAGGCTTCCTGGCACAGTCCACAATAAATGCATTTCGTCATATCGATGTCGTAGCGCGTGGTGCGCCGGGTTCCATCATTGCGCCGCGGTCCAGCTTCAATGACAATGGCCTGCGCCGGGCAAACCGCTTCACATAACTTACAAGCGATACAACGCTCTTCCCCATTTGGATAGCGCCGCAAAACATGCTCACCACGAAACCGCGGCGACAAAGGCCCTTTTTCAAACGGGTAGTTGACCGTTGCCTTGGGCTTGAAGAAATATTTCATCGACAACCAAAAGGCGGCGACAAACTCAAGCAAAAACAGCGATTTTATTCCCTGGACAACGCGGGCCATAATACTCATTCCTCCCTATGGTGCCAGATCGAAAAAATGCAGAACCGAGGCGACAGCCACGACCATGAACAACGACAAAGGCAGAAACACTTTCCAGCCAAGGCGCATCAACTGGTCATAGCGATAGCGCGGTACAAAGGCTTTGACCATGGCGAACATGAAAAATACCAGCCAAAGCTTGAGCATGAACCAGACCACGCCGGGTATCCAGTTGAAGATGGCTATATCGGCAGGTGGCAACCAGCCGCCCAAAAACAAGATGGTTGTCATGGCGCACATAAAGGTAACCGCCAGATATTCCCCCAGCATGAACAACATGTAGAGCGAGGAGGAATATTCCACCATGAACCCAGCTACCAGTTCTGATTCAGCCTCTGGCAAATCAAACGGTGGGCGATTTGTTTCCGCCAGTGCCGAGATGAAAAACACGATAAACATGGGGAACAAGGGTAGCCAGAACCAGTTCAAAATGGTCAAGGACGGGACGCCCAGCCAATCGGCCAGTCCTGTTCTTTGCGCCAAAACAATATCTGTGAGGTTCAAAGAACCAACGCATAAGAGCACTGTCACAATGACAAAGCCGATAGAGACTTCGTAGGAAATCATTTGTCCCGCCGAGCGCAAAGCACTCAAAAATGGATATTTCGAGTTCGACGCCCAGCCACCAATGATAATACCATAGACTTCAAGCGATGAAATGGCCAACACATACAATATGCCTACATTGATATTGGCCACCACCCAAGTGGTTCCATCATCTGCGGGCCAACCACTGCCAATCGGGATCACGGCCCACACAGCGATTGTCACAAAGGCCGTAATCAGCGGGGCCAGCAAGAACAGCACCTTGTTGGACCCTGAGGGGATGATCGGTTCTTTGAACAAAAATTTTGCCATATCGGCAAAAGACTGCAAGAGCCCCCAAGGCCCTACAACATTTGGTCCCCGACGCAATTGCACCGCAGCCCAGATCTTGCGATCCGCATAGATGATGTAGGCGATAAGGATCAGCAACGGCACGATAAACGCGAGACTCTGGATGGTCTTGAGAACCGGCGTCCAGATGACCCACGGCCATATTGTCGTCCAGAAATAATCAACCATGAGTGTGTACCATCCCTTTCGAGTTGGCCGCAGCATCGTCGGCGTTCATTTCTTGTTTCAAAGTACTCATCTCGGCCATAATAACCGAAGCGCGGGTGACAGGATTGGTCAGATAGAAATCTTCAACAGCCAGGGCAAATGGCGTTGGTTGAATGCGGATCGCTTCATGGCTCAACTCACGCAGACTGGCCATTGGCTCCCTTGTTATTTGACCTATCGCTGCCAGTTGCGGGGCAGCCTCATAGATCTGCTTGCGCAATTCCATGGCGTTATCATAGGGCAAGGTCTTGCCAAGCGCCTGCGAAAGCGCTCGGATAATCGTCCAGTCTTCGCGTGCTTCTCCTGGGGGAAACACGGCTCTCATGGTCATTTGCGGACGACCTTCAAAATTCACATAGGTGGCAGTTTTTTCGCTATAAGCAGCTCCTGGCAAAACAATGTCAGCGACGGCTGCGCCATTGTCCCCATGACTGCCTTGATAGATGACAAAGCTGTTAGCAAGACGCTTGACATCAATCTCATCAGCGCCAAGCAGATAAACCACATCCATATTGCCGGTTTCACTAGCTGCCAATATGCCATTGATGTCGAGCCCACCCTCACCCGGCAAGAAACCAACATCTATCGCCCCTACCCGGCCAGCCGCTGTATGAAGAATGTTAAAGCCGTTCCAGCCATCCTCTTCGCGGATCATACCAAAATCATTGGCTAATCGACCGGCCAGCGCCAATACAGCACGCCCATCAGAACGGGCAATCGCCCCTTCTCCGACGATCAATATGGGATTGTCGGCCGATTTCAATATTTCGCTAAACTCGTGTTTACCTTCGAGTATATCAACCAGTGTTTGGGGACCGGCTCCCAGATAATCATGATCATAGGATAGATCGACCGGCGTTCCAACCAACCCGACACGTGTTTGACCTGTCGAGACACCGCGGCGTATGCGCGCGTTCATAACCGAGGCTTCCCTACGAGGATCGGTGCCGATCATCAATATGACGTCGGCTTTATCAAGCCCGACAATGGTCGTGTTGAACAAATAGCCAGCACGTCCACCATCCAGACTTAAGCTGCAATTTTCGGTACGGCAATCAGTATGAGGGCTGCCGAGATAGTCGCTTAAAGTCTTGAGGGCAAACACTTCTTCAACAGCAGCCAGATCACCCGCTATCGCGGCAAACCGATTGCCATCGACATTATTCATGCGTTTGGTGATGGCTGCAAAAGCCTGCGCCCAGCTGGCCGGGCGCAATTTGCCATTTTCCTTGATATAGGGGGTATCGAGGCGCTGGTTTTTCAGGCCATCGCAAACAAAACGGGTTTTATCGGTGATCCACTCTTCATTGATGGCATCATTTTCCCGTGGCAGGATGCGCAACACGTTGCCGCCGCGCGTATCAATCCGGATATGGGCGCCCTGCGCATCCATGACATCAATACTCTCGGTCTTTTTCATCTCCCAAGGCCTTGCGGTAAACGCGAAGGGGCGATGAGTGAGCGCGCCCACCGGGCAAATATCGACCACATTGCCAGACAACTCCGACAACATGCCCTTATTGAGGTAGGTGGTAATTTCCGCCCCCTCGCCGCGGCCAATCTGTCCAAGCTCTTCAACACCGGCGATCTCGGTCATAAAGCGCACACATCTGGTGCAAGAAATACAGCGGGTCATGATGGTTTTGATCAGTGGCGAAATATTTCTGTTCTCGACGGCCCGCTTGTTCTCGTCATAGCGACTACTGCCAACGCCAAAAGCGCTTGCCTGATCTTGCAGGTCACATTCGCCGCCCTGATCGCAGATCGGACAATCAAGCGGATGATTGAT
>JAJRQA010000101.1 GCA_024280475.1 Alphaproteobacteria bacterium | reverse complement strand
CATATACACCCAGTCGCGGGTTTCCCTACCGCTTCCCCCAAGTTCCGGCGGCTCGGCAGATGCAGCAAGACGCTTTGACAGCTCCCAGATCATTTGTTTGCGCAGCCCCGGCCCATAGACCGAAAAGGGCCGGATGATGCCCGCATGCACAGCAAAATTACTGGCATAGGAGCCAACCAGCTGCTCCATCATCAGCTTGTGGGTGCCATAGGGCGAGGTTGGCGACAGTGTGGCACCTTCGTTTATAAGGCCGCTATGTCGGTTGCCATAGACGGCGGCGGTGGAGACGAACAGGATTTTCACTTCTGGCGCATGAAGGCGTGCCCATTCAAGAAGCTGCTGGGCCGAACCAACCGTACGCGTGAAATCCTCTGCCGGATTGGCAAAGGAGCGCCCGACATGGGAACCACCCGCCAGATGAATGATCTGGTCAATGGGACCGGCCCGTTCGGTAACATGCATCAAGGATGGAATATTGACATCGCCGGTGGTCCAGAAGTCGATTGTCTCATCACGCCCTTGCGCTTCCCATGCCCCATGCCCCAGCCCACTGACACGAAGACCCCGTAGCCGCGCCTGCGCCACGCAAGCCCGCCCGATAGCGCCGCAAGCGCCAGTTATGAGAATGTGATTATTATCGGTCAAGAGGAGACTCTTTCGCTGTTCAATATTAATAAGTTTTGCGAGAATGAGACGGCAGAAAACATATCTCGCCTATCCTCTAATTTGTCAGAAAGAATGCAAAACTTGCACTCATCAGACAGATTGCCAGGTGGCTTGCAATGCCAGCTATAATTGGGGTTCTCAACCGCAAAATCACCGGCATCATTTCCAGTGCATATGCATTTCCAAACAGCGTGATTCCTCCCCCCAACATGATTCCAATTGCCAAACTGCCAAGAATACCCCAAACGCCATATTGCGCACCCAATAAAATACCGCCAATCCAGACAAGAAGTGCGGTAATAATCTGCGCCAGAAGGTTCCAGAATATAATACCACGCCCTAAAGCAATAAAATGAAAGGGTACAGAAAACATGTTTACGCCGAAAGCAAAAGCAAAAATACTTACAATATATATGAGTTGTAAATTAATCTGATTGAGCAGGAACAGGCCTAGAACAGGTGCAGCCAAGATTGAAGCGAACATCGCCACGACCGAGGCCCAGATCATAAAACTCACCGATTTAAGCAAGAGATTCTCAAGCTGTTGCCCATTGGTTTCTTCTATCGCTGATGCGGCCGCCATGAGCGGCTGAGTTCCTGCCACAACAACTCCTCTTGCTTGAATAACCAAACGGGATGCAAACTCATAAAGCCCAACCATTGCTAACCCCCCCCATTGGCTGAGAAAATATTTCACTAGCGGTTCCGTCAGCAATGACGCTAGTGAATAGGCCTGTAATTTTAGTCCAAATGATATTGTTTCGAGAAAAATGACTTTTCGCCAACGCCATGGAAAAAAGCCAATGGTAGGGAGGTGTTGATATAAAATGATCCAGATAACAACAATAACAAACAAATTCTGAATAATTTGCGCCAATCCAAAGCCAATCAATCCCATTTTGGGTACAAGAAGGTATGTAGCCAAAAGGAGAACAAGAGAGGAAATAGCAAAGACGATCGCGCGTTGATCTGCCCGCTGCACCCCATCGACAGCAGAAGAAAGGGTAACGGCAAGCGGAGCAAGTCCAATTGCACTCAGTATGACATAAGGTACAAGCAAGCGGGCGTCATTCGCATATCGCCCCTCAATGAAGTGATCAACCAGATATCCTGAAGAGAAAAACAACAGGCTACCCATAATTAAATTAATCGCAAATATCGTTATAATAACTGTGTGTATGTAATCTGCTGCCAGAACAAAATGACCATTTTTGTGGGGAAGAGCGACGAAACGCGCCAGCGCACCCGCTCCGCTTACATCTACTGCCCGGGCAATAAATGCACCAGCAACCACCAATGACCACAGCCCGACCCCTTCCAAGCCGACTTCAGCTGTCAAAATACGATAAGCGGTAAAAATAGAAATGGCCGTAATGATAGCCTGAACAGCTGCAAAGACAGCATTTCGACCAATATGTCCTTTGCTTAGCCATATACGAGAGCGGTGTTTTATCGTTTTCAAGGAAATAATATGAGACAGAAAAAGCACAATATTTTATTTATTCCTATATGGCATTGTGGTGAGCCGTTTTTGCGGCAAGATATTGCTTGAGAAGAAAAGAAAGACCAGCCCCCCCTAATAAGGCATCAGCATTTTCAGGACGCTTATAAAATACATGTGATATCAAAGAGTTGGGCCGCATGTTAATTGCTTTTTGAACAATTGTCGCAGAAAAATCGAGGAATGGTACACCCTGCTGATAGGCAAGAATGCTCAGTATTGACTGATCGTGGCGGTGGTCCTTGAATTTTGGATAATTAGCTTGCCCCAGTGTATTTGGCAGATCCGTAAGGCAACGATCATCACAACAAGCTTGCAGCCATTTATCGAGAAAAGAAAAGGAAAAATCTGTTGCTGTCCATAAACTCCAAGTCATTATTATTGGTTTTGTTCTTATTTTTTTATCATCAGCATTAAGGAGTATAAGGCAGTCCCGCTTTGTCCACTCCTCAAGCACACCAAGATGAGGTATCACAGGTCCAAGCAAAACCCCCTTGTCAGATGCCGCGACACGCTTGATAAGACGGTTAGGGCGTGTTTCAAATCGATAATAGGCTGACTGCCCTGCATCACAATAAAAGAGGATATCCTCTTTTGCAGCAGATCGAAGACATTTTCTTATAATATACGGTTTCCATAGCCAATAGCCTGCACCCCGTTTCTGGTCCAGAATTTTTTTATTTTCCCGGTAAAATTTAGTGGCCTTCAGGTCGTCTGGTGAAAATATAATCGCTTCATCAAATTCGGCTGCGAGTGCGCTTGCTTTCAACGCTTCGGCATTCTTGCGAAAATTGTCCGTCGCGAATGTTATGAGTTTGAGCGCCAAATCATATCTCCCGAAAAGTACGAATTATTTGAACCATTTTGCAGCATTCCCGTAGCCGGGGTCCGCGTGGAAACTCGGTCTGCTTTAATTCTCTTTCGTAAAAACATAAGCATAGGCCCATGAAAAAAGTTCGGTTCTGCCAAATTTGCTTCTTACCATCCCGTGAACCATCTTTTTTACTATGGAATTGGCTTCTGTTTCAATCGTATAATAGGATCGCATATTTACACCGGCACGATGAGCCAATTCCAATGCATTTACAGGTGTAACCCAGCAAACATGGTCGACATTTCCGATATAAGTTGAATCCTTTGTCATCAACAGAATGTTTCGCCACCAGAAAGGGCAAGGGGTGGTTGCGATGACCTTCCCTCCCTCATTCAGATGACGAGCTGCAAACTTCAGCAACCCAACAGGGTTACCTACATGTTCAATAACATCCCCAATGAAAACGATATCAAACCTTTCTTTCAAATCCGCGTCTGAGGTGGCATCGCAAAGTCGGATATCATAACCTTCCTCATTCAATTTTTTAATCGGCTCTGGAAGAATATCCACACCGACTATTTTTGCAGCAAGTTCCTTAAATATTTTATGTCTCCATCCCTCACGATTGATAAATGACATATCGTGCTCGACAACTCCAATGTCGAGAACCACCTTATCTTTCATGCTGTTTTGCCAGAACCCCATCAAGTCGAAAATAGGGCCTTTATAGCTCCCATCAAGAGTTGTTTTGACAACCTGCATTGCCTCAGTTGATATGGGATTTTTCGAACAGTCTGTCCAATGTTCATTTTTTTCCATGAAATTTCCTTTATCTATGTTTTTATGCGTCTTTCTTTGCTTTTGGGCATAAAAAATACAATATTTAACTTTGGGCGCTATATTCTCAGGTCTGCAAATATCAGGAACACAACCTATCTGCATCCAGATGACTAGGGCATGGTTAAATCGTGGTGGCGAGTGCCACGATGACGGCCATGCCAGATTACGATCACCAGTATTGAGGTTATCCAGAAGCCTGTCGCTCCCCACAGACTGCCAGCCCCAGCCGCAGCTATGGCGTCCCTGAAAAACAGCACAGCGATGAAGGTTACAGCGATTGGAAACTGCCTTGAACGAATGATGCTGGCTGCTGCCAATGTGGCAAGGACTATATGTATGGCAAAGGGGAGGGAGCCGATAAAACCGACAGCCATCAGACTTTCAAGAAAAATATTGTGTGGATAAAAGTTGGTGAACAGCTCAATCGCGTATCGACCGAAAGCAAAATCGGCCAAAAACTGCTCCCAGGCCCCCTGCCAGGCAATAAAATGCAAGCTGGCAGATTGATCGTCCCCGGAATTCAGCCGGGCAAGACCTTTCAAAATAATATCCAGCTTGTCGCTGTCCGAAAAGGCCAGCACTGCAAAGCCGCCAACGGCAAGCCCTGTCAACATCCAGATGCGCTTTGTTCCCTTCAACAGCAACACATAAATTGCAAGAGAGGCACCACCAGCAAGAATAGCCCCTCGTGATCGGGCATAAATAAAAATAAAAAACAGCAATGGTGTAAAAATGACAGCTTCTATAGTCAGCCGTTTGGACTTGGAAAATACCAGCAGATAATAGAAAAGAAATGCAAAAGCCAGATGCGCCATGACGATCGGGTTGATCTTGTTAAGCCGCATACGGTGTTCAGCGGTTTCACGTAGCGCATCAAGATTAAACGCCATCCCAACCAGAAACAACACGCACAGACCAGAAACCACAAGAACAAACTGATCATCGCGTATGGCGGGTGCTATACGAGCAAGGGCAAAAGATGTAAAAATAACGCCAAACCCAAAGGCGAGAAAAATCATCTCAGGACCTGGTGGGATGAATATATCGGAGAAATAAAAATTCTCGATGAGGCGCATTGAATAACCAAAGAAAAGCAAAGCGGCTGGCAACAGGGCAATTTTTACCTTTGGTGGTACAGCCCGACCATAACGCAGCACGGCCACTCCAACAACAAACAGAGTGCCAGCCCGAATGAGGATGCCTCCCAGGTTTCCTGATGGCAACAGAATATTGGTAAATCCGGCTAGTGAATAATAACCTATCAGGCCCAGTGCCAGAGCCGCTGCGGGCGAAAATATCAGCCTAGACAACCAGGAAAATATCCTTTTTTTGCGCTGGGGACGACGAGCCATAGGGATCTGCTGCCGGCCATCTGTAGGAGGCTGAACGGGGCGACTATATGAATGAGGCCCAAATACTGGTGGAAGTGTTTTTGGCATATACTTATCTGTTAGTTAGCCCCAAGTGACTGCTTCATCACATCAATAAAATTCTCTCGCCAAGAGCCAATACGCTCAACATGCTCATCCCGTTTATCACCTTGCAATCGTGGCGGCGGCGTTTGTTTCAAAATCTCAGCGGCCACAGCTGCCTCTCCCCATTCGAGCGAGATGGCCGGAACCCCAAGGATGGTAGCAAATTGCTCTATGAGTGCCCCCCTGCGCAAGACAACCGGCGTACCATATTGCACCGCACGTCCAAATATACCAGAGGCCTGATCATAGTCGGGAGCATAGCAGCTCCAGACGATATCTGCCACACCATAAAGGCTCTCGAGTTCCTCATCACTTATCCGTCGGTCAATCAACTTTCCGCCAGCAGCAACAAACCTGTCTGCTGTCGCGCACATTTGAGATGGCACAGTGCCTGCAGCAACTATGAACGTGGCTTTTGTCAGCGTACTGTCGCAGGCAACTATTTCAGTTAGAAATCCAAAGCCCTTCATCGCCGATTGCGCACCCAGAGCGCAAACAATTTTTCGACCATTTGCCGCTTGCCTGATGCGATTTGAGAGATCGGTCTCTGGTGGTGAAATGATCGTTGTTCCATCATGCCTGTCCCAATATTGTGGGTCGTACACACCTTCGTTTGCGACCTGTCTGAAATGGGGTGCCAGATCAAAAGGGGTGATGGTCAGAATGCTAAGATGTGGAACACGACGCATTACCCTGTAAAGCAGGTGCTTGATTGTAAATTTTATCCGACCAGGAATGAAACACTGAGATGCTCTCAGGAACAAAGCTACTGTCGGCTTGCCTAGAATACTTCGAACGACACTGATACCTACAAACGAAGCTGTGTGTTGATCAAGTGTTGCAAGCGCCAGCGTTTTGGCACCGACAAGTCGCATAAACATTTTATATGACATGGGACCATGGACAGACTGCAATCGCAAAAGCGGTCCCAACAGATCCAGATATGCCCCTCGGTGCCCATGTCGCGAAACAGCATATACCAACCCGTCGTGCATTTCACTGGGCGGTGACGTCTCTTTAGACTTGCTATGATCACTCGCTCCCTTCTGGCTCATTCCGCCCACAGCTCCTTGACTACCATGTTATTTTTTCCAAGTTACTGCACTTGAGATGACACGCTGTCACCATTTTTTTCTTGCGCTCATGCGATGCGGACAACATAAAGCTTTATTCTTTCCCCTTTCTGGCTTTGGTTGTAGATGGAGGCTTTTTCGAGCCGCCCCATTCAGCTGGCCATTGTAAGTTCTCTACCCATTGCGCCTGGCCTGGCGGTTGTGGTGGAATTGACGGAGGTGGGGGAGGGGGGGTGCCCTTGAGAGCGGGATTGATCTGCGCAGCATCTCGCCCGCCTGTCACCCCAAATGCTTCACTCAAAGAGCCGGACAAACCGACGTCCTTTGCCGCCACAGCTTTGGCTGGAGGTTCAAACAACAGGGCGCAGGCAAAAGCAAATATCGCCATCATTGCTGCTGTGCGCAACGGATAGTCTGCCAGTGAATGGATCATGACAAGGACAATGAGAAGGCTTGCCGCCCGGGCCAGAGTCAGGTCAACCGCCTCCCCCCTGTCGCCTTGGCGGCGCCAGAGCTGAAGGGCGCGTGCGCCAAATATGACCATAAACATCGCCAGGAGAAGGAGACCGAAAACGCCTGTTTCAAGCCAGATTTCCAGCCAGTCATTGTGAGCCCGGTTGACATATACAGAAAGCAGATGCTCTGTTTTTTCAAACATTGCATAAACAGGCACGAATGTCCCCACACCGGAGCCAAATGGCATGAATTCTCTAGCAGCCACAATCGTGCTTGCCGCAAAAGCGGATCGGCCATCCCCTATCAGACCAGTATCAAAACGCGCCATCATCCGGTAAAGGGCAGACTGGCTCAGGAAAATGACGATTAGTATGGTGGCTCCCAGTGCGAGCTTCACAATCTTGCGATTGACGAGTCGCTTAGTGTAGGAGAGTGAGAGGATGTAACCGCCAAACAATGCAATAATCGTTAGTCCAATGCCAGCACGGGAGCGCGCAAATATTTGAGCACTGACGAACAGAATGACGGTGACGAAGAGCAGTGCCAGCTTTAGGGTGCTGGCCATGTCATGGCGCTGTCCTGCGGGCCTTGCGAACAAGGCGCTGATTTCCGATACCGTCCATGCCAGAGCAAGGGCCAGCAGCGAATACAGCATTGCCGCATAGTGATTGCGATTGGCGAAAAAGCCTACCGCCTCGCTGGGGTTGGTGATTTCATAAAAGCGCAGAGAACTGGATGGTCCCTGTGCCACTTGCAAAAGGCCGATAAAAACACTGGCAAGCCCAAAACTGATGGCAAGCAGACTTATCTGGCGCCGGGCATGGTAGCCAAGATTTAGCGTGACCAGAAAAACTGCAACAGGTGGCAATAGCGAGGCCATGCTTAACCATGTTGCCTGCGGCGAAACGCTTAGCGGCAACCAGGGCAGGCTCTGCCCGGTCAGCTTGATAACAGCTACAATTTCGGCATGTCCCGGCAGCATCGTCCAAAGCGATGGTGGCAGAGGTATCAATTGCAGTATCGGCACTAAAAACAGGGCGAAGCAAAATATCAATGCCCACTTTGCATGGGGACCTGGGGATTTGCGAAGGGCGTGCCAAAGGGCAAGAATCAAAACAGGAATAGCGACAGTCTGTAAAATCACGTCAGGCAAAAAGCCTGACTGGGTCCCGCCTCCAAGAATTAAAGCCAGAAGAATGAGTAATAAACCAGAATAGTACATTAGCAATGCCTGAAACAAAGAATGCCGACCAACAGTGTTTGCTGATCGGCATTTCTAAAAAGTGCGAAACACATTTCTTACGGGCTTGCAGGACTGTCACTCGAGTTGGCGACAGCGACAGCCACACCACCAACGATGGCGACACCGGCGAGAACAACAACAGCAGGCGCGATACCACCGCCAAAGCCAGCAGCAGCGAGAACGCCGGCCTCCTGCATCATCGCTTTACTTCTTATCTTCGCCATCTTGTTGGTTGCGACTGTCATGATGCGACCTGACTTCAGATTGAAGGCAATGTCATTCGAATAAACAACTTTAGCACTTGCTTTGATGCCTGCCATAATCTTGTCACCAGGCTTCACTACTACAGATTCAGTCACAACTCTGAACCCGTCGCCTGTGTTAACTCTGATCTCGCCACTAATATTTGTGAGCGTTGCTGCACTTGCAGCTATAGTAAAAATGAGTGACGCCGCCCCAGCGAGCATCGACGACAAATATATATTCTTCATTTTATTCCCCAAAAGGTTGATACTAACCAGCTCTTCCCCAAGAGGTTGGGATAGTACTTTTGCTGATAGACCGAAAATTCGCATTGATACAGATGACAGTCAATCATAAAAACAAAAGCATGATGCAAAACACGCCACCCGTAACTCAAATGACACACGATGGCTGCTGACGTTTTTTTTGCCCCCTGGAGCAACGGGTTTGCAGCGCGAAAGCACTTTCAACCCCTCTTTCTGTGGGCATTTCGACACAGGAAGCTTCTTTAAAAAGACTATGAGCTGAAATGATCGACAATGCCCAATTTTAAACGTATTATAGCAATAGGCAGGACAGATACCACATAAGTTTGAGAAACTATACAAACCGATATGTTTTAATATTGTTCTGCCATTTTTTAGAATGTCAGTTAATGTAATTGCTCGCAATACCATCATTTGGATTGCGGAAAAAAGGGGGCTGATTGTGATTGACCTGCATTGCCATATGCTGCCTGGTATTGATGATGGAGCGATGGATCTGTCGGTATCACTGGCGATGGCGCGGATGTTTGTCGCCGATGGTGTGACTGTTGTTGCCTGTACGCCGCACATCCTGCCAGGGCTTTACCATAATACCGGGCCACAGATAAAACAGGCCATTGCCGCCCTGCAAGCGGAGCTGAATCAGGCGGACATCCCATTGCAACTGACCTCTGGCGCTGATAATCATGTTGTGCCGGATTTCGTTGCCGGTCTGCAATCCGGACATCTTTTATCGCTTGGCGATACGCGTTACGTTTTGGTCGAGCCCCCACACCATACGGCTCCCGCACGACTGGAAGATCTGTTTTTTGAAATTATGGTTGCTGGTTATGTCCCTATCCTGACCCATCCAGAGCGCTTGACGTGGATAAGGTCTCACTACGAAATTTTCCAACGCATGGCCAATGCCGGGGTCTGGATGCAGCTCACTGCAGGATCATTGATTGGAGCCTTTGGGCGCGGCCCCAAATATTGGAGCGAGAAGATGATTGGCGAAGGGATCGTGCAGATCATCAGCACAGATGCGCATGATATGAAAGGTCGCCCGCCAATATTAGGCAAAGGACGCAGGGCAGCTGCCAAACTTGTCGGCGAAACCGAAGCAGAGCATATGGTCCTAACTAGGCCCCAAGGAGTAATCGCAAATGTACCACCATCAGATTTACCAGCACCTCTGGCTGTGGACCTTTCGTCGGCAAGGGGTGAGGGACATCAGCGCTCTTCTGCTGCTGGTAATGGCAACGGTTTTGCTGACCGGATGCGGCGGCGGTTCTTTGGGTAGTGCAGCTCCAACGGCAAATGGACTGGCGATTGGCAATGAGATGGCCAGCAAGGTGGCGGGTCATAAAACAACCAGCGCCCACATGGTGGCCTCCAAGAAGAATGTGACCGCTTACACGGTTGGTCCACAGGACGTTCTGGAGATCGCCGTTTTCAAGGTGCCTGAATTCTCGAAAACCGTTCAGGTCTCTAATGTGGGAACCATTAACTACCCCTTGCTTGGAGAAGTTGCGGCAACAGGATTGACGGCACGCCAGATTGAACGATCACTGACAAAAAAACTGGGTGCCAAATATCTGCAAAAACCGCAGGTAACGGTCTTTATCAAGGAGTATAACAGTCAGAAGGTTACTATTGAGGGAGCGGTCAAAAGACCAGGCGTTTATCCCGTGCGTGGAGGCATGACACTGCTTCAGACCATCGCGACCGCTCAGGGTTTTACCGATGCCTCTGACAATGTTGTTGTTGTCTTCAGAAACGTGAACGGCAAACGCAAAGCCGCAAAGCATGATGTCAGCGCCATACGTTCAGGCACAAAAAATGATCCGGCCCTGCAATCTGGTGATGTTGTCGTCGTCGGCACTTCGGCAATAAAAAAAGGCTGGAATGCTTTGATGAATGGGTTACCACTTGCGAAACTGCTTGTGTTACTCTAACTGGAAATCATCAGTAAGTATCCATGTCTTCCCGTTTATGAGTGTGTTATTACCTGTTCAAACTAGCCAGGATAAAGCAATATTCACTTTCATCTGGTGACGGGCCAGGATGTCAGGTGATGCTACGCTCCATTTCCTCAATAAGGCACGAGTGAGAGATCATATTTATGAATGAGCACAACAATCCGTCTGATAATCCCCCTCCTAACAAAACGGAGCTTGTTACCGCCAGTGCGAATGCTCCCGCATTACACCAGCCTTCATATGGTCAGGTCGGAGACTATATGGGCGGGGGCTTTGAAGCCCAGGAGGATTTCAGTTTCAACCTCTATGAGTATTGGCGCATTATCAGCAAGCGCAAATGGCTCATACTTGGCTTTATTGGGATCTTTGTGGCGCTTGGGGCGACATACACCTTGATGCAAACCCCGCTTTATACCTCTAAAGTCCGTATACAGATTGATCGCAAGTCGGCTCAGATTGTCGAACGTGGCAATGTCCTGCAGGGAGAAGGGTCATCAGACAAGATTTTTCTTCACACGCAACTTGAGCTTATCAAGGGGCGCATGATGGCAAGTCGTGTGGTCTCAACTCTTCATCTTGAAAGTGATAAGGGATTTCTCAAGCAAAAAAGTGGTTCGGTGCTGGGGGCGCTTAAAAAGCTCGCGGGGCTT
>JAJRQA010000100.1 GCA_024280475.1 Alphaproteobacteria bacterium | reverse complement strand
GTTGAGGAACATTTCCTTGGTTAGTGTCGTGCCTTTGCGCAGCGACAATAATTCGAGCATTTGATATTCTTTGCCAGTCAGATGAACGGGCTGTCCATCGACCTGCACGGTCTTGGCGTCAAAATTGACGGCCAGCAGACCAGTATTGAGTATGGATTGTGAATGACCTTTGGAGCGCCGGACAATCGCGTTAATCCGCGCCACCAGCTCATCCTTGTGGAATGGCTTGGTCATATAGTCATCGGCCCCAAAGCCCAGACCTTTGACCTTGTCATCAATGCCGCTGTGACCTGAGAGGATCAGGATCGGCGTTTCGACTTTTGCCACGCGCAAAGTCTTCAAGACATCATAGCCGCTCATGTCGGGCAGGCCGATATCCAGAAGGATAATATCATAGTCATAGAGTTTGCCAAGATCGACACCCTCTTCTCCAAGGTCCGTTGTGTAAACGTTGAACCCGTCACTTTTAAGCATTAGTTCAATGCTCTGCGCTGTTGCGCTATCGTCTTCGATAAGGAGAACCCGCATCTGTCGTCCTCTCTTGGATTGGTCCAAAGGGACCCCCAAATCGCCGTACTGAGGACTAGGTCGGCGCGCCAAAATTCAAAATAGTTTTTTTATTAACTCGAACCAAGAAATTACAGACGAATCATTACTAAACCCTTACCAACGATCTGGTCAAACCCCGTTTGCGCTAGAAAACTTAACTGTTGCACACGGGTTACAAAACAGGGGCAAACACCCCTTGCAAGGGTCTCGTCAAGCTGTTTCGTAACTGATCACTACCCGGCCTTATATTAATCAAACCCTTAACGAACCCTTAATTGCTGGACGAGCATGATCGAATCACGCGTTAATTATTGAATAGTTAAGAGCTGATTCGACGGCACATACAAGCCAAGCATAACCATAGGCAAACACATGGACGCATTGATTGCAGATATAAAGTCCCTCCCCGAGCGACAAATTTATGGGCGCGTAAATGGGGTGCAGGGATTGCTCGTCGAAATCGTCGGGCCGGTGCGGGCTATGGGGCTTGGTTCGCGTATTGTTATTGAGGCTGGTCGCGGCAATCAACGGCTTTGCGAAATTGTCGGTTTTAAAAATGGTGCGGCTGTTGCCATGCCCTTTAGCGATCTTGATGGCGTACATATGGGTGATCGGGCCGTGCTGGAGAGTGCGGAGCCAGCAGTATTCCCAACGAATGAGTGGTTGGGCCGGGTGGTCAATGCGTTGGGCGACCCCATTGATGGCAAGGGGCCTTTGCCACAAGGGCTTGTCGCAGCGCCATTGCGCCGTTCCCCTCCAGCAGCCGGTGATCGTTCGCGGGTCGGGCCGCCGATTAATCTGGGCGTCAAGGCGCTCAACAGTTTCGTTACTTGCTGCGCCGGGCAGCGCATGGGCATTTTTGCGGGGTCCGGGGTTGGTAAATCTGTGCTGATGTCGATGTTAGCCCGCAATACCTCTTCAGATGTGGCGGTGATCGGTCTGATTGGTGAACGTGGCCGTGAGGTGCAGGAATTTATTGAAGATGACCTGGGTGAAGAGGGGTTGGCACGCTCCATCGTTGTCGTGGCAACTTCGGATGAAGCTGCATTAATGCGTCGTCAGGCAACCTGGCTGACAATGGCTTTATCGGAATATTTCAGGGACCAGGGGCAGCAGGTCCTTTGCATGATGGACAGTATTACCCGATTTGCTATTGCCCAGCGCGAAATTGGTCTGGCGGGAGGGGAACCACCGACGACCAAAGGCTATACGCCAACGGTCTTTACCGAATTGCCACGTTTGCTTGAGCGAGCCGGGCCGGGCGCCGGGGAGGGCAGTATCACAGGCCTGTTTACTGTGCTTGTCACTGGAGATGATCATAATGAACCAGTGGCCGACGCGGTGCGCGGTATTCTCGATGGGCATATCGTTATGGAACGCTCGATTGCCGAAACGGGACGCTATCCTGCGATCAATGTCCTGAAATCAATCTCTCGCACCATGCCAGCATGCGTTGAACCTCAATTTCTACCGCTTATTCAGCGTGCCAAACAACTGATGTCGACCTATTCTGATATGGAAGAGTTGATACGGCTAGGGGCCTATAGGAAAGGATCTAACGCGGAAGTGGATGAATCTATTGCTTACCATCCTTTGCTGGAATCCTTCCTTAAGCAACAAAAGGGGGAGGCGGTGACGCTTGAAGAGGGCTATGCCCAGCTGGCACAAGTCTTGAATAACGTTAATGCAGGTAGTGAAGAGGAACCCTTAACGCAACGTTAGGCTTGTTCTATTTCGCACCATAAAAAGAATGGGTGCTTAACGGCGATTTTACCTAATTCAATTATATTGTTTATCCGTAGTTCGTAAATAGTAAGGGGTACCGAACGATGAAATCACATGACAGTCTTATTCGCCTGCGCAAATTTGAAGTAGATGAGCGCCGTCAAAAAGTTGCCGATCTTGAATCAATGATCGACGATTTTCAACGTATGGCGCGCGACCTTGATCGCCAGGTAGAAGTGGAACAGCAGCGCGCTGGCACGTCTGACATGAATGATTGCCGCTATCCTTTATGGGCAAAAGATGCCATCACCCGGCGCGAGCGCATTGTCGACAGTGTGTCTGAACTTGAAGGCAAACTCGATGGAGCCCGTGACGATCTTGCTTCTTCTTTTGAAGAATTGAAAAAGGTCGAAAAAGTCGGGGAACGCGAAACCGCTCGTGTGCTGGAAGCACGTGAAGCAGAAGAGCGTGACGAGCTGGACGAAATCGCCAGCTCACGCCATCACCGTTTGGGTTAATATATTTCACGGCTATTCCGCCTGACGGCGGGCCTCCAATGGGGCACGCAAAGCGTGGCGCGTAGTCACGCTTGCCTTCCCGTAGGTCGGAATTCTTTTTCTCTGTGAGGTTTTGCTATAAGGCAGAATGCCAAAGCACTGCTTTGGCAAACGTGGCCACACGCCGCGAGGACTAGCCGTGAGCGCTATAAAACCCGACCTCTTGGGAGGCAAGCGTGACCACGCGCCGCGCATTGCGCGCGCCCGCGCAGGCCCGAGCTTGGCGAGGATTAGCCGTGAGCGTAAAATATCAAGCGCTAAAATTAGCCCCGATCGATATAAACTGCTAAAGTCTTGGAAACTATTCAATCAGTTGAGCTTGAGACATGCATGATAAAACAATATTACTGATCATTGGCGGCGGTATTGCGGCTTATAAGACGCTGGAACTTATCCGCCTTTTGAAGAAGCGTGGAGCGACCGTTCGCGCGATATTGACAACGGGTGGAGCAGAATTTGTGACGCCCTTGTCCGTATCGACGCTGGCGGGTGACAAAACCTTTACCGATTTGTTTGATCTGGATGATGAAGCAAAAATCGGTCATATCCAGCTGGCTCGCGACGCTGATCTTATCGTGGTGGCACCAGCGACGGCTGACCTCATGGCAAAAATGGCTGTTGGATTGGCCAATGATCTGGCGACCACCTGTTTGCTGGCGTCAAACAGTCCCATATTGATCGCCCCGGCCATGAATCCCGTTATGTATGAGGCCAAAGCCACGAAGCGCAATCGTACTCAACTCGCTGAAGACGGCGTTCATTTTGCAGGACCTGCCAGTGGTGACATGGCCTGCGGAGAAGAGGGCGAGGGGCGCATGCTCGAGCCAGCTCTTATTTTGAACAAAATCGATGCGCTACTAAATCAGAAAAAAATTGAAGGTCCCAAAAGCTTGTTGCTATCTGGTCATAGTGACCGCCCCAGCGAGCTTTTGCTGGAGGGCCGCCATGTGCTGGTGACGGCTGGTCCAACTCATGAACCGATTGATCCTGTTCGCTATATCGCCAATCATTCGTCTGGAAAACAGGGATATGCAATCGCGATGGCAGCAAGAGATCTGGGAGCATCCGTGACGCTGATTTCTGGGCCCACAAGTTTGCCAGTGCCAGACGGTATTGAAATGGTACGCGTGGAAACAGCCGAGCAGATGCTGTCCGCGGCCAAAACGACCTTGCCCGCCGATATCGCCGTTTGCGCGGCCGCAGTCGGGGACTGGCGTGTGGCCAAAAATGCCGACCACAAGATTAAGAAAGCTGGATCAAAACCTCCTGTTCTGGGGCTTGTTGAGAATCCAGATATCTTGAAGACGCTCTCCCAAAAAGGGCCAAAGCGCCCGCAACTGGTGATCGGTTTTGCAGCCGAAACGCAAGATCTTATTGCCAATGCCCGCAAAAAACTCAAAGCCAAGGGGTGTGACTGGATTGTCGCCAATGATGTCTCTGCGTCATCGGGCACCTTTGGCGGTGATCGTAATCAGGTGACGCTGATCATTGACCAGGAGGTGGAAAAATGGCCCTCTCTTGACAAGCAAGAAGTGGCACAGCGCTTGATGGTTGAAGCAGCTGGTCGTTTAACAAACAACAAGCAGGCCGCTGAATGAGCGTCGTCATAAAGATCAAATCGCTACCTCACTTTGAGGGATTGCAATTACCCACCTATCATTCGGATCAAGCTGCGGGGGCTGATTTGCAAGCCGCCGTCCCTGATGATGAACCATTGGTGCTGGCGCCGGGGCAATTTTTGTTGGTGCCGACCGGTTTCGCCATGGCTTTGCTGGTGGGATATGAGGCGCAAATTCGACCTCGTTCTGGGCTCGCGTTCAAGCACGGGGTCACGGTTTTAAATGCCCCTGGTACCATCGACGCGGATTATCGCGGCGAGGTCAAAGTGCTGTTGATCAATCATGGTCTCCAGGCATTCGAGATCACGCGCGGCATGCGCATCGCTCAAATGGTCCTTGCGCCTGTGACACCAGCACACTTCACGCTTGTCGATGAGCTCGACAATAGTGATCGCGGCGCTGGTGGTTTTGGTTCGACCGGATCCTGATATCATCTCCTCACAAACGGCATCCGTCTGTGAAAGGATGAGCTGGATCTTACTGGCAAATAGTAATTTTGCCGATTTTTAAGCAATTTCCGTTATTGTTGCCATTCCCATTCCCAGGATTCTGCCAGTTTTGAAATTTATAGCCGTTTTTCTTAAACGACCAGCCATTGCTGTTGAGAGCGCCATCGGTGATTGGAGTAATATGGCATCCAGAACATCTCATATTGTGTTTTTGGGCGAACACCGGGTGAGCAGAAGCAGATACAGAGTAAATAGCAAAGAGGACTATTGCGAGGATTGAACTAATGATTGCGGTTGTTTTGTTCAGCATTTAATTCTCCTGAATATGGAGTTACTAGGTAATAACGCTATTTATTATGTGCAATATTATCTTTTAACTCAAGCGGAAATTTTCCTTATATTTTATTTGGTTAGCACTTATTTGTATATTTCATTTAGTACTTCTGAAATCCCATACTCTTCCATCAATGGCGGCCAGACCCACGCCAATCATCGCCATGCCTGCCAAATGTCTGGGCAACAAGCTTTCATCGAGCAAGCCGATGCCAAGAACAATTGCGCTAATCGGTATGAGGAATGTAACGAGCAGTAGATTTGTCGCCCCGGCAGATGCCAGTATTTTGAAATAGAGGATATAGGCGAGGGCGGTCGATAAAGCTGCAAGTCCGAACAGCGCTGCAATGGTTTCCGGTCGTGGCGTTGCCAGTGTCCATGGTTGGTCAATATAAAGGGTTATGGGTGCCAGCATTAAGGTCGATGCCGTGACTTGTCCTGTGGCTGTGGTCACCGGATGAAGCGCCATTTTCTTGAATATTCGCCCATATATACCTGCAAGAGCATAGGAAATGGCAGCCCCCAGAATAGCCAGTTGCGCGAGCGCATTGACGCTCATGGTTTGCAGGACATCACCGCCAATCATGATGCTCACGCCGGTCAGCCCCGCTAAAACGCCAAACAGCCGGTTTTTTGTCATTTTTTCATTACTGGTCAAAAAGTGGGCCATGATGACGGTGAACAAAGGGGTTGTGGCATTGAGGATGGAGGCGACGCCAGAGGCGATATTGGATTGCCCCCAGACGATGAGGCAGAACGGGATAGCATTGTTCAACAGACCCATAACAATAAAGGCACCCCAAACTGCGCGTGAACGAGGAAAATGGAGGCTCTTGAATCTCATAATCAAATATAAAATGAGCGCCGCCAGTCCAACGCGGCAGACAACGATTGTTAGGGTGGGCAGTTCGCGAACAGCAATGCCAGTAAAGAAAAATGACCCACCCCAAAGCAGGGACAAGATCAGCAACAAGCCCCATTCAAGTGGGGTCATGACTTTGTTTGTTTCGACCTTTGGAGGCATTTGTCTATCGCTTTTTCTGAAATGTTGCAGGTTGCATTAAAACCGGCTCATTTCGAATGTCGACCCGTTTCTTGGCGCAATGAAATTCTCATTTTGAGATTGCCATGTATTTGGGTTAAGTTGAGATTAGATTGATAAAATGATCCGCGACAACCCATTTGGAAAACTGCCATGACCAATCAAACGCCGCCAAATGATCCCTCCATCCGGGCGGGCCTTCAAACCATCAATAAGGTCGGAGACTGGGGGCGAGGGCGTATCTACGATGATATTACCCAGACCATTGGCAATACTCCATTGGTGCGTCTTTCTCAGCTAAGGCACGCCACCAGTATTCATGCCGATATTTTGTTGAAACTGGAGTTTTTCAATCCGTTGTCCAGCGTCAAGGACCGGATTGGCGTGTCGATGATTGATGCGTTGGAGGAAACCAGTGAGCTTAAACCGGGTTCGGTGATTGTTGAGCCAACGTCTGGCAATACCGGCATTGGCCTGGCATTTGTGTGTGCTCGAAGGGCCTATAATCTTGTTCTTGTGATGCCTGAAAGCATGAGTATCGAGCGGCGCAAGCTATTGACCCATTTGGGCGCTGAATTGGTTCTGACCCCAGCGTCAGAAGGCATGAAAGGGGCGATCATGCGTGCCGAAGAACTGATCAATGAAATTCCCGGGGCGATCATGGCCCGCCAGTTCGCCAATCCGGCCAATCCGCTGGTGCATGAGGAAACGACAGCGCAGGAAATCTGGCGTGATACGGCGGGAAATATTGATGTACTGGTCGCGGGCGTTGGTACGGGCGGCACCATTACTGGTTGTGGGCGGGCGCTAAAAGCCAAAAAGAGTGACGTCAAGGTGATTGCTGTGGAACCAGAAACCAGCGCCATCTTGTCTGGCAATCCGCCTGGCCCTCATAAAATACAAGGGATAGGTGCTGGCTTTGTGCCCAATGTTTTGGACGTGGATTTGATCGATGAGGTCGTGACAATCCCGGATGACACCGCTTTTGATACCGCCCGCGTTCTGGCCAAGATCGAAGGCATCGCTGGAGGTATTTCAACCGGTGCTAATGTAGCTGCGGCGATGATGCTGGCGACCAGAGAAGAATTCGCAGGCAAGAATATTGTTACATTTGCCCCGTCCAGCGCCGATCGCTATCTTTCGACCGCCTTGTTCAGCGATGAAAAAACGGGCGGGGCTGCGTAAATGTCGTTTTCAGACGAGGAAATAAGTCGCTACAAGCGCCATTTGATCCTCAAGGATGTGGGCGGTCCAGGGCAACAAAAACTGCAAAAATCCCGTGTGCTCGTCGTGGGAGCGGGGGGGCTGGGGTCTCCGGTTCTTTGCTATCTGGCAGCGGCCGGGGTTGGCACGCTTGGTATTATCGATGATGATGTGGTGTCTTTGTCTAATCTTCAGCGTCAGATTATTCACGCAACCGAGCAGGTAGGTGTCGCCAAAACAAAGAGCGCCGCAAAGGCCATTGCGCGGCTCAACCCTCATGTGAAGGTGATTGCCTATCAAGAGCGGCTGGATGCACAAAACGCTTTGGAAATATTGCAGCAATTTGATCTGGTCGTAGATGGATCAGATAATTTTGCGACGCGCTATCTCGTCAATGATGCCTGTTTTCTGGCCAAAAAACCGCTTGTTTCTGCAGCTGTCGGGCCTTTTGATGGGCAATTGAGCCTGTTCAAGCCATTTGAAAATGGTCCAGCAGGTGATCCAAACCCAAGCTATCGTTGTCTGTTTCCCAATGCGCCCAGTGATGATAGTGTGCCCAATTGTTCGCAAACAGGCATCCTTGGGGCGGTAGTCGGGGTCATGGGAACGCTGGCGGCCATGGAGGTTTTGAAGGAGCTGATCGGGCTTGGAGATGGTCTGATCGGGCGCTTGATGATCTATGATGCCTTGGCGCCTCGTTTTACCACCATCAATTACGGATGGGACAAGAATAACTCCCTTAACGGTAAATTCGCGAATATCACCGACCTTGGCGCGCATATGTGATAGCCTGCCAATTCATGCAGTGCGTGTTTACAGCAAAATGGGATCAGCAATCATCAAATGGTTTCAACAAGATGAGGCTTCGATTTCTCCATAGGTTCATTTATGCACCGGTCACCTGTTGAAGTGTATAAACATGCAAACCTGCGTTGAATTGGCGGTTTTCGTATAGTAGAGTGATAAAAAATCAACAAAAATGAATGTGGGTTAGCGTAGTAAAATGATTATTTCGTTCATGAATCAAAAGGGCGGTGTTGGCAAAACCAGTGTCACACTGGGTGTTGCTCTGACATTGGAGCGTGCCGGTGAACGTGTTGGCATTATCGATATGGATAGCCAGAAAACGAGCACTCGTTTTTTGTATTATCTGCGGGCGAACAACCAAACCAATATCGAAATCACCACAAAGGCCAAAGGCTTTGATTACGTGCTGATCGATACGGCACCAAATCTCAATAAAAAACAGGTCAAAGCCGCCGATATTTCGGACCGAGTTGTCATGGTCACCAAGACAGCCCCGCCCAATCTGTTGAGTACCCAGGAGACCATCGAATATCTGACAAAACATTGTCGGCCCGATCTGCCGCTCTATCTTTTGTTCAATCATGTCGATCATCGCAAGGGGCATGCCCAAAATCTGATGGAGAAAGCCGCCAAAGTAGGGGGAACGCCTTTGCCGCATCATTTATCCTACCTTGCTGATTATGAATATCTCTTTTTGCAGGGCTATGCGGCGCTCGGAAATGCTGCAAGGCTGGAGCTGTCACAGGTTGTTTACGATATTGTGTCAACTCCCAAATAAGCGCATTTCCGCCGAGAACGTATTTGCAGAAAACAGGATTTGCAGATGGTCAAACCAAATCGCAACAACCGGAAATTAAATCGCCGTTCTGATATGGATGATGCCTTGTCTGAAGCTTTGGCATCCAGTGTTCCTGACAAGAATACCGGGCCCGATCCCGATGATATCCTAATGGGTATTTTTGAAGATGATAATGCTGGAAGCATGCAAAGCGGAAAAGTTCGAGATATAGTTGTGGCGCTTGATGAGATCGATCGGCAACATGCTCAACAAATTATGGAACTTGTTCGCCAACAGACCGGTGAGCAGATTGAATTGGCACAGGCCATCAAGATTGCCTTGTCACTTTGCCCGATGAACGACGAGAAAATCGAAGTGGCCTATGCGAAAACAAGAACCAGCAAGCGCACCGATTAATAAAATTTAATGTAAGAAGGACAGAATTTGGAACCAATTGATCGCTAATGACAGTTCACACCAAGTGCAATAGATGATCTTATTCGCGAAGTGTGTTGCGTTTCGATGAGGAATGGCCCGAATTATTTTCTGCTTTTTTGATGGCGCTCGACTAGACTGCGCCTTGAAAGTGGAGATTTGTTTTTGATCTAGAGTTGAAAAAATGGACAAGAGCCGGATTTACGCAATCCAATATCGGTTCTTTTATGTCAAATAATAGTGGTCCTTTGCAAGGAAGCTTGGATATAAATGCTGCACGAAAAAAGCACATATTCTGATTTTGTTATCTCCCGTGCGGTTGAGAACAAAGATCTTGCTGCGTGGATTGCCGGTCTCATTGAAATGCAGGGGCGCACGATTACCTTGCAGGACGAGTTCTATCAGCATCAAGATTTCTTGCACTTGATCGAGGATGCGCTTGAGGGTCAGACCAAAATGGTGGCTCTGCTATCGAGTGAATTTTTAAGCAGTGAAGCCTGTTTGCGAGAAGCCCATGAGGTCATCAAAGGTGATCCGCTCAACAAAAAGCAACGTTTGATCATGTTTCGCGTCGACAGTTGTCGGGCCAGCGGTAAACTGGCAAATATCGCGTTTACTGATCTGGTGCCCATTTTACAGCAGCAAGATGCTCGCAAAGTTGCAGAGACCGTGCTTAAAACCCTTGGATCCAGCAATAAGGCGCGACTTGATTTCATGCCGCCCCTGCCGCAGGGAAATCACCTCGTCAAAACCACGATCCTGCATCCTGAAATCCACTATGATCGCTGGTTTACCGGCCGCAATAATCTGATTACGGAGATGACGGGAGCGAGCGCACCAAAACCCGGGACGCCGACCATTTTGAGCAACACGCAGGAGGTTGCCAAGGGTGATAGCGGATTGGCGGGCATTGGAAAATCGACACTGGCGCGTGAATTCGCCTGGCGCCAGCGGGCAAACTATACTGGTGTCTGGTGGATATCGGCTGGTAATCGCTCCAGCATTGTTCAAGGGCTGATCGATTTGGGCGAGCGTCTGTCGCCGCCCGTACATGCCATTGAAAGCCGCGAAGGCGCGGCGAAAATGGTAGTTGAAGCGCTGGAGACGCGGCCCTATGACAAGCCATGGCTGCTGATCTATGATAATGTAGCGACCAATCGTGAGCTGGAAAGTCTGGTGCCACGCGAGGGTGCCGAAGTTTTGATCACCACCCGTTGGGCGGATCTTTATGGCTATCACCAAAAAGTAGATGTGGATGTTTTCTCGCCCGAACTTGCCGTTTGGTATCTGGGTAATCTGTCGGGAGAAAATGATCCCGAACTTGCAAGCGGTCTGGCCGCAGAACTTGGCTATCTGCCTCTCTCTTTGAGATTGGCCGGGAGTTTTTGCAAAACCCGCAATATGCGACTGAATGCTTATCACAAAATGTTCAAGGTGATGATGAGCGAGCGTCCGCGACTGGTTGACGTACCGTGGAAACATTCCGACAGTTTGTATGTGGCCTTTAATCTGGCTCTTGATGCGATCATAAAGGGCGATGTTGAGAACAATGTCGGGCCGTTGCCTCTGGCGTCCATTCTTATGGGGGTGATGGCTTTTTATGCCCCTGATAATATTCCTCTTGATCTGTTTCAGGTTTCGTTGCCAACCTTCCCCGGGACGCTGTCAGCTTCCAGCACGACCTGTACTCATTCATCACGCAATTTCAACAGCCATGTCAGCCGCTCCATAGCCCTTTATGAGGGGGACGAGAGCGCCAGTGCCGCCTCAACCATTTTTTCCATAGACCCCAAGGGGCTGGCGGATGTGATCATGGCACTTGTTGATATGGGATTATTGACGCAAGTCGAGATGCAAGGTGGCGAACCAGGTCTTCGTGTTCATTGGCTGGTACAAGAAATGATGCGCGCCCGGCTTGCAGAAGAAAGTCACGATGATGCGATGGCAGGGCTGGCGACCGGATTGCTTGCCGAGGCGTTTCCTGGCGGATCAGGAGAAGAAAATGACCCTGGCGTAGCTGCCTCCTGGCCGCGTTGTGAGCAGCTTTTACCTCACGCTATGGCCCTGTTCGAGCACATCCCCGAAGATGGGGAGCTTTCAATGCCAAGTTCAGCGCAGCAAAAAGCTGGCATGGGCGGGCGCGAAGTGGCCATTCTGCTTAATCAGTCCGGGTTGTTTCTAAAGGCGCGCGGAGATGTTGATGAAGCTGAGAAGCTTCTGCGCAGGGGCTTGGATATCAATAAGATTACCTATGGTGACAATCATGAAAATGTCGCCATATCGCTGAATAATCTCGCCGCGACATTACAGGACAAGGAGCTTTTATTCGAGGCAGAACCCTTGTTTATGGAAGCACTCAAAATCGACGAAAACCGCAAGGGGCGCCATCACGGCAATGTGGCGCGTGATTTGTTTAATCTTGGGCAATTGTTTCAAGCCATGGGCCGCGAGGATGATGTCGAGGCGCTGTATCACCGCTCCTTGCAGATCAATGTGAAAAATTTCGGCCGTAACCATGTCAATATCGCCATTATTCTCAATAGCATGGGGCAATTATACGAGCAGACTGGCCAAGGAGCCGATGCAGAGCCTCTCTATCGTCGAGCCTTGGCCATTGATAAAAGATTTTATGGTGAAAAACATCCCTATGTGGCGCGCGACATGGAAGCGCTGGCCAAGCTGCTGGTGACCCTTGACCGCCATGTCGAAGCTGAACCCCTGTTTCACAAAGTATTGTTGATTGATGAGCGCACGCTGGGGCCTGATCATCCAGATATTGCCGCCAACCTCAATAATCTTGCTGTATTGCTCGAAGAAAACCGAGGCGAATATGGGCAATCAGAAATATTGAAACGCCGGGCCTTGCGGATTGACGAGCTTTGCTATGGGCCAAATCATCCAAGTGTGGCACGTGATCTCAATAATCTGGCCTTGCTGCTCAAGGCGACCAATCGCTTGAAAGAGGCCGAGCCAGCGATGCGCCGGGTGATCGATATTTTTGAAAAGACGCTTGGGCCGGAACATCAAAATGTGGCCACCACACTCAATAACCTGGCCGATCTTTTGCGCGAAACGGAACGCTATGATGAGGCCGAAACGCTTTATCGCCGAGCCTTGCAAATTGACGAGAATAATTTCGGGCTTGAGCACCATACCATTGCTCGGGACTTCAATAATCTTTCTTTGCTGTTGAAAATATCTGGTCGCTGCGATGAAGCGGAACCTTATGCGCGCCGGGCGCTGGAAATATTGGAAGGCCAATTGGCTGACTCCCATCCCTGGGTGCAACGGGCGCGCAGCAATCTGGTTGCCATCGAAGTTGATCTGGAATCGATGAAGGATTCGGTTTTGTTTCAACCCAAATCCGAATTTGAACTGGCTGTACTTGGAGAACAGGCCCATCAAACAGAGGGAACCAATTTGTGGGATTTGTTTGATGAAGAAGCCAAAACACGCAAACGCGAGAAAAACCCATTGAAATCGAAATTGCTGGGCAAGCTGCTTGGCAAGAAGGATAGCTGAGGGGAGAGCTCTTTTTAGCTGTAGTTGGTGCTGGTTTGCATCAATTATTGATTAACAGGAAAATGCATGCAGTATATCGAATATGATCTGGTGTAATCATCTGATGCATAGTAAAGATTAATGAAAAGACAGAGGCTTTCGAACATAAAAATGCCGTTTGTGATTGTCATATAAACGTATGGATTTTTCGAATAGTAATGTTCGAAATATTTAGCAAGGAAGCCCAAAGAACAAAACTGACAAGAATGGTCAGGTGTGGAGTAAAATGAGACCACTATTTCGATTGAGACGAAGTTTGACCTCTGTCGGCATTTGTTTGCTGGCAGCAGCGGCGCTTGTCCTTGTCAGCGCCAGCTCTCACGCCAAACCAAAAAGATCGAAACGGGTGGTAACCGCTAATCAAGGCACGGTTGGTTTGATATCGGGTGGATTTGGAAGCACTAATCTGCGCATTGTTGCTGATCTGGCGACCGTCTTAAATCAAAAACACAAATTGCGTTTGCTGCCGATGATCGGGCAGGGCTCAGTGCAAAACATTGATGACATTCTTTATCTCAAGGGTATTGATGTTGGTATTGTGCAATCAGATGTTTTTGAGGTGTTCAAAAAAACCGGCAAACGCCCGGACATCGTTCAGTCCGTAAACTATATTTCCAAATTGTTTAATGTCGAGTTTCATTTGATCGGTGGAAATAAGGTACAATCAATTGAGCAGCTGGCTGGTAAAACAGTGAGTTTTGGTGTCGAGGGTAGTGGCACATCAGTTACCGCTTCAATCGTTTTTGAGCGGCTCGGCATTAAGGTAAAATCTGTTAATCTGGATTTTGATCTTGCCGTGCAGCAGGTCAAGAGCGGCAAGATTGCTGCCATGGCCTATGTATCGGGAAAGCCGACCAGTGTGATCGCTGCGTTAAAACGGAGTGATGGCTTGCACTTCATCGCTGTGGATTACGCCAAGCCGTTGCGTGGGACGTATTTCCCGGCATTTTTCAGCTATGGTGATTATCCAGGGCTGATCGGCAAAGGAGATCGAGTGCAATCCATATCGGTTGGCACGATCATGGCTGTTTATAACTGGACGTCAAGCCGGATTGGTCGGCGCGGTGCCAGATATAAAAAGGTCAAACAATTTATTGATGCTTTTTTCTCCAACTACAAGGAGCTGAAAAAAGTACCGCGCCATCCAAAATGGCGAGAAATGAATATCGCAGCGGAAGTGCCGGGATGGAAACGTTTCCCCCCTGCACAAGAAAGATTGAGTGTCGAATTAAAAAAACGTAAGAACGGGACTTAATAGTAGCTTCAGGAAAAGTGGGCACCGGTTTTCCGCCCGGAAGCTGGCGCAGAGTAGAGCGGCTTCAGGAAAAGTGGGCACCGGTTTTCCGCCCGGAAGCTGGCGCAGAGTAGAGCGGCTTCAGGAAAAGTAGGTATCGGTTTTCACCTGCTTTTTGCGACAAAAAAATGTGGGCCATCCCAAAACAGGATGGAAATGTAAAAATAACGCGTAGCGACTGGAGCGGTCACAGTTTCAGTTAAGGGAGTTCAGGTATGAGTGACAGTACAAAAAGCGGCTCGCCAAATGAGCCACCCAAGAATCCAAAGACTGGCATTAGCCAAGCCGATGCTGCCAAGGCGCGCGATGCCGCCGCTGCTGCCCCAGCCGTTGCCCAAGGGTTGCAATCAGTGATGGCTGTTATCGGTGATAATTATGATTCAGCTGTCAGTGGAGCGCTCGACAAGGCAGCGACCCCAACGCCTCCAGTCAATGCAGCTTCGGCTTCAAAACTGACCGACAAGATTGATGCTGCCAGACTTCAGCAGGACGAAGGCTCGACAGTAACGCAGGGTCTGCAATCCATCATGGCTGTGATCGGTGAAAATTACGAAGAAGAAGCTGAGCCGGTTGAGATCCAGTCACCGGTGACTGCCGCGCAGGGAGTTGGCACACCTGAAGCGCAACCTGTGTCCTCGAGAACCTTGATTACACCAGCGCCTCAAGACAGCAAAAATGAGGTTGCTAGTAACGCAATCTCTGATCTGTTACCGCTATTGACAGACGATGAGCAAGATATATCGCAATCTCATGAGTCGGCTGCAAATAGTGATAGCGGTATGGATCGAACGACGAGCGTCGTTGCCGCGGCGAGCGGATCGACGATTGCTGATTTGCTGAACCAGTTGAAGTCCGACATTAGCACGCTTGAAAAAGGCAATTTGTCAGCGCGTGACAAGTTCAATATGCCTGCAGTGATTGATTCAGCCGCTCCAGAGGTGCAGACATTGCTGGCTGAATTGCAAGGTGATATATCGGCTCTGAGGTCTGAAAACGACACTTTGAAGGTACAGTATAATGTCCCGACGGTGATGGCCGGGCAGGGAGCGGAAGTATCCTTGCTGTTGAATCAGTTGCAAGGAGATATCGCAGGTCTTCGGCAGGAAAATGATTCGCTCCGAAATAAAGTGCCAGGTGGCGGCGGAGAGCTTTCGGGATTGCTGGCCCAGTTGCAGGGTGATATTTCAGGTCTTCGTCAAGAAAATGACAGCCTGAAAACTTTTTATAATTCGCCTCAGGGAGGGCGCAGGACCTCCGTTGGCCAGGCTTTCTTGATGACCGTTGGGTTGGTCGCGCTGGTGGGCGGTGCGACGGCTAGCGGCATATATTATGCCAATAGCATAAATGACCAGAACAATGAAAACCTGTTGGCCTTGCTGGGATTGCAAAAACAGAACAGCCAGAAGGTGGCCGCTTTGGAAGCTGCCGCGAGCGCTAAGAGAGTTGCTGTTGTTGCCGCTCGCAAAACAGTAAAAGCAAAAGTAAAAGTGGCTGCGGTCGCGCCGAACACGCCACCGGCGCTTCCCAATATCGTTGTTAAGCGACCCAAGCTTGAAACAGAAGAAGTGCAGGCTCTATTGGCCGATGCTGCCAATCTCATTGAGCTTGGTGATTTGGTGTCGGCAAGACAGATGCTTGAATATGCCATGAGTCAGCAAAGCGCTGAAGCCGCCTTTAAGCTTGCTCAGACATTCGATCCGTTACATCTTGCCACCATGGCCAGCGTGCTGAGTGTCGAACCTAATCTGACGCGCGCTAAAGTGCTGTATTATTCAGCCGCCAGACAAGGCCACCAGGCGGCCGCCAAGCGCCTCGCAGAGCTTCGCCGCACTCCTGGGTAAAATGAAGCAGGCTTTACGGCATCGATGGAAGTATAACAAATGAGAGGAAGGAGAGCCGCGCAGGTTTTCCTTCTTTATCTTTGGGACCAACCAGCATTGGACCGACAGTATTATCCTCTATGAGGGCTATTCTGTTTAAGAAAATGCGTCTTGTTATAAAATTAATCATTAATATTTTCAGTGATTTAGTTAGGGATATCTCAATATAATCTTAGTTTTCTTTTGCTATATTCCTAATAGCAAAACTGCTAGTGCATGCCTGATCAAGTAACTGAACGGCAGTATGAGTTGGCGTGACAAGTATATCTATTTGGGGAATTGGGAATGAGAAATTTTGGGCAGCGCAAATCGGAAAAGTCGGATGGAACACGAAATAATCCATCACTTTTTGGAAAAATTTCTTTTTTTGGAAAACTGAATAAAGAACGAGCCGAACGAATTGAGCGGCTGAGAAATTTTGGCCCCGATACTACGGGAATCAGCCGGACAGACAGTGTATTACAGGCACGCAAGCTAATCATTGCCGAGAGTGTGGTAGATCATCAGGGCTTGAGCGATCTGAGAAATAAAATCGGATCCTGGAAAAATGAAGAAGATATGGAACCCCGGGTTTTGGCGGCTGAAATCGCCGTGAATGAAGTGGACCATGATCTCCTCGATAGACTGAGAAACGATATTGCCAGCCTTAAAGAAGAGACCGTTTCTGAAGAAATAATATCTCAAGGCGATGGAGATGAAAGTTTGTCCGGTCTTCGCGGTGAACTTTCAGGTCTTTTTGGGAGAGAAACTCCTATGGTGACCGGTTCAAAGGCCCCAACAGACCGTCAGTTGGATGAACCATATCTAAAGGCTGATCAAATTTCTATTGAAGCTATTGGCGAGGGCGAATCCGCGCCCCAGGAGGCAATATCTCAGCGAGAAAATTTCGATCTCAGTGATAAACCGTCTTTCCAGGTCGGAAATTTCAGGAAGAAACGGCGCGAAATTGTGACTGAATCCCCGAAAGATTATGCCCCGCTGAGGAGCGAAGAAATTCAGCCTTCGACGATTGAACAAGGGGAGGTGCTTAGCCTTCTTAGCGAATTGAAGGGCGAAATTTCTGTACTCAAAGAGCAGCAGGCGCGCCCATCGAAGGATAGCTCTCTTGACGTTCACTCTTTATTGTCCGAATTGAAGGAGGATGTTTCTGCTCTGAAAGAAGAGCAAAAATCGCCATCGGTTCGAGAAGATAGTGAGCTGCTTGGGCTTTTGGCTGAGCTTAAAGAGGATATTGCGATTGTCAGGAGAGATCAAGAGAACTCCGCTCCTTCGAGCGAAAGTGAACTCATTAGTCTTTTTGCTGAATTGAAATCTGAAATCCGTGAGCTTAAAGCAGAGCAAACAAAAAATTCGATTGTATCAGACAATGCGATCCTGGAAATGTTTGTTGAACTCCAGGATGAATTCTCTGAACTAAAGAAACTTCATATTGAAGCGCTCGACAAACCTTCGAGCGGAGCGGCTAATGAAATTAAGCCTATTCTCAGCAGCTTCAAAGACGATATTGAAAATCTCAAAGATGAGCAAATGAAGTCTGTCGAGTTGGCTTTTAATTCACAGGTCGAAAATATTCACAGTCTTTTACATGAGTTGAAAAGCGATGTTGTCGATCTGAATGGCGAGCAAATCAAAATGCGAGACCTGTTGGCAGAGCCCCGTGTTCAGTCCAACCCTGCATCGGAAAGAATTAATAATCTTTTGTCCCAGCTCAAGAATGAAATAGATACGGCTCGTGTCGAACATGGTGAGGGAGCTGGTATACAAGATCCAAGTGCTGGAGTAGCGGATATCGAGACGCTGACGACTGTCAATAGCGTCCTCTCACTCCTGATTGGCGACAATGGTACAATCCATGATGAGTTGGCCTTGGAGGCTGAAGACCAGGATGATAAATTGCACATGACCGTTGCAGGTTAAGAGATTGAAAAGGCAGTGTAGCTGCTATTGACCGCAATCACTTTCACGCCAGATTGGCGAATGATTTTCACAGGTGCAAACAAATAAAAGGGGATGAGCTGCAATCGCAGCCATCTCCTTTTTGTTGTTTGGTAGGCTGTTTAACCATTTGCAGCTTTGCAGACTGATGGCAATTGTCTAAGTTCAAACCGTCTGGATCAATCAATCATAATAAGAGGCGATTTTGACTATGAAACAACCAGTAAAAATAGCGATTTCCGGGGCCGCAGGTCAAATTGGCTATGCATTGCTTTTTCGTATTGCAGCAGGCGATATGCTGGGGCCGGATCAACCTGTGATCCTTCATCTGCTGGAGATTACGCCAGCGCTTGGCGCCCTTGATGGTGTGGTGATGGAATTGAACGATTGCGCGTTTCCGCTTTTGGCGGGCATTGTCGCGACAGATGACGCCAATATTGCCTTTAAAGATATTGATTATGCGATGCTGGTTGGGTCGCGCCCGCGCGGACCAGGTATGGAGCGCAGTGATCTGCTACAGGCCAATGGTGCCATTTTTGGCCCCCAGGGCAAGGCGCTCAACGACCATGCCAAGCGCGACGTGAAGGTGCTCGTCGTTGGCAATCCAGCCAATACCAATGCCTTGATCGCGCAAGCAAGTGCCCCTGATCTGGATCCCAATTGTTTTACGGCGATGGTACGTCTTGATCATAACCGCGCCATGTCCATGCTGGCGGAAAAAACCGGCGCTCACTCTACAGATATTAAAAAGGTGATCATCTGGGGCAATCATAGCTCAACGCAATATCCCGACTTGCACCATGCAACGGTCAAGGGAGATGAGGCGATGGGACTGATCGATGCTGATTGGTATGGCACCACGTTTATCCCTGATGTGCAGCAGCGCGGGGCGGCCATCATCAAGGCCAGAGGCGCGTCATCTGCAGCCAGCGCGGCGAGTGCTGCGATTGATCATATGAGTACTTGGGCGCGAGGCACAGCTGATGGCGATTGGGTGTCGATGGGCATTCCCTCGAACGGTTCCTACGGCATTGAGCCTGGCATCATCTATGGCCATCCCGTCACCTGCAAAGACGGAAAATATGAAATAGTGCAGGGTTTGGAGGTTTCAGAATTCTCACGCTCCCGCATGAATGAGACCGAAACCGAATTGCGCGAAGAACGCGAAGCGGTTGAGAGTTTTCTTGGTAGTTAAGGAGTTGTCCGGGCTCATTTACTGTCTGCAAGAGCGGGCTTTGTGTGAGAGTTTTTGAGCGGCAAGGCGAGCGATCGTTGAAGATGGATCCCTGATAATTTTACGGGTCATAGCCTCTAGACAACAATACCACCGGGGCCAAAAATTTCCGGGATGACGAGGGGGGCGATCTCTCCTCCTCGTCATTCTTCACAAACCATCCATCGCTCATTACCCACCATTCGTCATCCTTGAAAATATGCGGCCACAATGTTCATTTGGGGCATTGTTCTCACCCCGCATGTTTATCGAGGATCCAGTTTTAAAGATCTGTCATGGTGCCGCTCAAAACTTCGCATTTGCGCCAAGAGCGTGAAGCGGTTGAGGGGTGCGCTCATTGATCTACTACTTTGTGCTGACGACAATAATCTGTACATCACTGTTCGCTTTGAATTGCAGATTGTCACCACGGACCAGATCGCCATCTTTTATATTTGTGCCATTGAGTTCACCATTTCCTCTTGTCACATAGGCCAAAAACTCACCATCCGTTGAAATTTCCTGATCGATAGACAGCATCCCCACTTCCACAATAGTGTGGCTATCCAGCGTCTCGCTCTGGTTTTTAGCGCCGCCATAGATGCGGGTCATCGCGCCTTGTTGAAGATCATATAATTTATAGGCCGCCCGCTCTCCTGGCGTCTCGGGCAATACCCAAAGCTGTATCATGCGGTTTTTTTCATCGTCAGGATTGATCTCGTTGTGGCGGAACCCTTCGCCGCCAGCGCGTTGAGCCTGCGCTTGATCAATACTCATTGACTGTCCGTGTTCCAGCGACCCTTCATGGACTATGCGGCCTTCGACAATCACAGAGATAACGTCGATTTCTTTATGAGGATGCATGTTTGTCTGACCTTTGGGCAAGAAACGGGCATCCGCCAGATAAACGAAGTTACCAAGCCCATCCCAACTATCGCTCCCACCACCGACCCGTTTGTCCGTGACAAGGCGATGCTCGATCAAACCCGCAAATCCGCCAAGCGGTAGATCGTCTCGATGTAATATTTGCATGCCCATATTCTGCTTCCTTTTACTGTGTGAAAAAGATATTAAACAGAATGTAGTAACGTACAGTAGTTTTGTATAGTAGGTACCAATTGGTAACTGATAAAATAGGTGCTCGCATGAGGAAGAAGAAACATCAATTTTCGTGTCCTATCGGGGGAGCCCTCGACGTTTTTGCGGGACGTTGGAAACCGGAAATTCTTTGGCACCTTGGAGACGGCCCAATCCGTTTTAATCAGCTGCAACGATCAATTGGAGACGTTTCACAAAAAATGCTGACACAGCAATTGCGGGAGCTGGAACGCGATGGTCTGGTCAAGCGCACCCAATATCCAGAAATTCCTCCGCGTGTTGAATATGATCGCACGCAGTTGGCAAAAAGCCTTGTGCCCATATTTGATCGGCTGGAGAAATGGAATGATACGCACGGCGCGGCCATCATCAAGGCGCAGCAAAAATATGATCGGAAACAGAAGTAATTGTTATTTTGCGCTGGTGAATATTTTGCGCAAAATCGTGATTTTATATGTTGAACTGCGGTATTGCTATTCCAGCCGCTTATTGACGTCAGCGGCAAAGCCTTCATAGGTCCGCAGCGCGGTCGTGGTCACTTGAACATGCTGCCCCATTTGCTTCATGATGGGAAGATCAAGAAGGATCTGATCCAGTAGTTCAAATGACTCTACGTCTATAATGACGATGACGCGGCGGGCCCCAACGACTTTCCACAAATCAACAACAACACCCGCCTTCTTCGCCTCAAGGGCAGCCTCGGCCTCTTGTGACCAAATTTTAAAAAGATCATTTTGCGACATCTGCGCGGAGTATTCGACAACAATGTCCAGGTGAAATAGCATATTTATGTCTCCTTATTGAGCTGTAGATTCGTTCTTATTTCTCGAATAAATTTGTTTCCCTGTCGCTCTAGACTCTAACGTCATTCCCGCGAAGGCGGGAATCCAAGCAACCCATAGCAATTTCGGTGATGCAATTTTGCGAATGAGATTGCATCGATGGCTCTAATAAACACGCCGACCGCCAGCAAGTAGATAGCTGCTTGGATTCCCGCCTTCGCGGGAATGACGTCTTTATTGAGTTGACTTCTCTGTATCTTCAACCAGTACTATTTTTACCGGTGTATCTCCATGGAGAGTTTCGAGTAGTTTCCTTTTAATCATAATATCTTCGAAGAACTGAGTTTCAAAGTGTCTGGGGAGATAAGTGGCTTTTTTGATATGCACTTTATCAAATTTGTAACCTAATGATTTACCCATAACATAGGCTAGGTCAGTAAAATACTCTTGACCTTTATCCGTCCATCCGTGCAAATCTCTTTCAGAGAAATCCTCGTCATACAAATGGTTGAGGTATTCATTCCATTTTTCTCTAACAAGTGCGTATTTTTCATCAGAAAATTCAAGATCAATTTCGTTGAGTGCTTTTACAAGCTCCTTGTCGAGATGATTTGCTCGATTTCTCATGATCGTTTTATAGATATCGAGTTTTTTGTCGTCGGATAGCCTTTTTTTATCGAGAAGCTTGTCGATTTGCACAGCTATTGCTGGGGAGGTAATAACTGCAATAATCATCATCCAATCACTAATTGTCATAATAATTTATCCCCTAAACATCCAGATTAGCGACATTGAGCGCGTTTTCCTGAATGAATTCGCGCCGTGGCTCGACGATATCGCCCATGAGTTTGGAGAAAATGTCATCGGCATCGTCTGCTTCGCCAACATGTACCTGCAGCAAGGAGCGGGTGGTGGCGTCAAGGGTGGTTTCCCAGAGCTGGTCGGCGTTCATTTCGCCAAGGCCTTTATAGCGCTGCATGCTGATACCTTTGGCGCCGGCTTCCAACACGGCTTTGAGCAGTTCGCTGGGTGAGTAGATGTTGATGTCCTTGTCGCGGCGCGAAAGTTTGGCTGGGTCGCCATAGGTTTCAAGCAACTGGGCAGAATATTTGTGCAGCTGGTTGGCTTCACGGCTTTCGACGAGGCCGCCGTCCAGCGTGTGCACTTCTTTGACGCCGCGCACCATGCGCGAGAATACATAGCCATCATCAGGGCTGACTTCGCCACTCCAGCCCTTTTCGGTCTCGTCCGAGATGAGATCAAGATGTTTGGCAATATCAGCGGCGATGGTGATGCGCTGCTCGCCTTTCAAGTCTGGGGCGAAGGCACCGCCGATAGCTGCTTGCTCGACGATGAAACGGGTGTAGCGTGTGTGCAGATGCCCGAGCAAGGCGCGGATTTCGCGCGCTTCATTGATGGTATTGCGCAGATCTTCACCCGATCTTTTTTCGCCATTGCCAAGTTCGAGTACGGCATCTTCAATACCGCCAGACACCATATATTCTTCAAACGCCTGCTCGTCTTTCAAATATTGCTCCGACTTGCCGCGCTTGACCTTGTACAAGGGCGGCTGGGCAATATAGAGATGCCCTGCCTCAATTAGCTCGGGCATTTGCCGGTAAAAGAAGGTTAGCAGCAGTGTGCGGATATGCGAGCCATCGACGTCCGCATCGGTCATGATGATGATTTTGTGATAGCGCAGTTTTTCCAGATTGAACCCGGAGCCATCTTCGGCACGGCCAATGCCGGTGCCAAGGGCGGTGATCAGCGTGCCAATTTCCTGGCTCGACAACATGCGGTCGAACTTGGCGCGCTCGACATTGAGAATTTTACCGCGCAGGGGAAGCACAGCTTGCGTGTTACGGGTGCGGCCCTGCTTGGCAGAACCTCCCGCACTATCCCCTTCCACTATAAAGAGTTCGGATTTGGCGGGGTCGCGCTCTGAACAATCGGCCAGTTTGCCGGGCAGGGAGGCGATATCGAGCGCCCCCTTGCGGCGTGTCAGGTCGCGAGCCTTGCGGGCGGCTTCGCGTGCCGAGGCCGCTTCCACCACTTTGGCGACAACGATCTTGGCTTCAGCTGGATGTTCTTCAAACCACTGGCCAAGCGACTCGTTCATGGCGCTTTCAACGATCGGGCGCACTTCAGAGCTCACCAGCTTGTCTTTGGTCTGGCTGGAGAATTTGGGATCAGGCACTTTCACCGACAAGATGCAGGTCAGGCCTTCGCGGGCATCGTCACCCGTCAATGTGACCTTTTCGCGTTTGGTGATACCGCTGGCATTGGCGTAGCCATTGACGGTACGTGTCATGGCGCCGCGAAAACCTGCGAGATGGGTGCCGCCATCGCGCTGGGGAATATTATTGGTGAAGCACAAGACGCGCTCCTGGTAGCTGTCATTCCACCAAAGGGCGGCTTCTACAACCACCCCTTCTTTTTCGGTGGTCACATAGATCGGTTCATCCAGTAGAGCGGTGCGTGAGCGATCGTGATAGCGCACGAATTCGACCAGTCCGCCTTCATATTCGAGCACGGTTTCGATGTGATCGGCAGGGCGTTCATCAACCAGCACAATGCGCACGCCAGAATTCAAAAAGGCCAGCTCGCGCAAGCGATGCTCCAGGGTTTTGTGATCGAACTCGATCATGGTGAAGGTTTCTTCTGAGGGCCAGAACCGCACCATGGTGCCTTTTTTTCCTTCGGCGGGGCCAACTTCTTTCAAAGGAGCAATCGCGACACCGTGTTTGAAGGTGATCAGATATTCTTTGTCGTCGCGCCAGATGGTGAGGTCGAGCTTGACCGATAGGGCATTTACAACCGATACCCCCACCCCATGTAAACCGCCCGAAACCTTGTAGCTATTGCTGTCGAATTTTCCGCCCGCATGCAGCTGGGTCATGATCACTTCAGCTGCTGAAATGCCTTCTTCGGTGTGAATGGCAACGGGGATGCCGCGCCCATTATCCGAGACGCCAACAGAGCCATCGGCATAAAGCACGACGCGCACCTCATCGCAATGTCCCGCCAGCGCTTCGTCGATGGCATTATCGACGACTTCATAGACCATGTGATGCAGACCAGAGCCATCATCGGTGTCACCGATATACATGCCTGGGCGTTTGCGCACGGCATCAAGACCTTTGAGGACCTTGATGCTGTCGGCTCCATATTCGCCGTCGTCTTCGCCGCCACCTGGGTTTTGCGTCTCATTGCTCATGGTTTTATCTTTGCTTGGGTTATTTCGATTTGTGAATCAGATGCTAGCTGGCTGCAATGCCAACACCAGCGGTTATCATGACGCCTCCTGCGCCCTTATTTAGTTTTCGGATAGATTTTGCGTTGGTAAAAAATTGTCTGACTTTTGCTGCGAGTGCCGAATAGCTGCCGATAATCATCATAACGACGAGGCCATTTATCAGGGCCACTGGCAAAAGTGCGGCAAATGATATGGTTCGCAAATCCATGATCGCAGGTAAAATCGCGATATAAAACAGTATGGCTTTTGGATTGCTGAGCGTAATCATCAGCCCTGTGAGAAAATTGGCCATCAGGTTTTTGGGGCGGCGCTTGCGAATGGTCGATATTTCTCCATCGGAGCGCCAGAGTTTGACGCCAAGATAGACAAGATAGGCTCCCCCCAACAGCTTGACGATCAAGAAGGCTTCTCCCATCTGCTCAGCGATCCACAACAATCCATATATGCTGGCCAGCAAATAAAGCCAATTGCCGATAACATTGCCCAGAATATGAGGTGTGGTTGCCAAAAAACCATCCGACAGGGCACGCGCGATGACCGCCATAACGGCAGATCCAGGTATCGCGACATAGATCCCCATCGCAAATGCAAAGGTCAGGTACTGTTCCAGCGCCATCTTGCTTTTTGGCCTCCATTTTCACGCATAAAACAGCGTGATTCTAAACTCAGGAGACTATAGCAGCATTGTCGAGAGAATAGAACTGTGCACCGCCCCCAAATGGCGAAAAAATGTCAGCATCCGTTCCAGTCATAAATGCTTGAGATGAAAGGGATAATATCTCCTTGAACAGGGCTTTGCGGCGGGTTTCGTCGAGATGGGCGGAAATCTCGTCAAGCAGGATGATTGGCGCGGTGCCATGCTGATCTTTCAGCAATTCTGCATGGGCTAGAACAAGGCCCACAAGCAGGGCTTTTTGTTCCCCCGTGGAGCAAAATTTTGCCGGCATTTTCTTGGGGCCGTGGCCAGCCAGAAAATCCGATCGATGAGGACCGATGAGGGTGCGTTTGGCGGCCCGGTCACGCTCGCGGTTGTCCTGCAGGGCGCGCAGATAGTGATCTTCCGCATCAGATGAGGGCATGATGCGTAAATCATGCTCTAATTCGCCTTCAAGCGTCAAAGTTGACCAGGGAAAAGGGCTGTGTGTTCCGTCTTTAGCTGTTTGTGGCCATTTGCTGATCACCGCATGGGCAAGACGGTCAACGGCTTCAAGGCGGGCAGCGGCCAGCGCGGCGCCTGTTTCGGCCATCAAGGTCTCCAGGCCGGTGAATTGCGTGCGATCATTTGAGCCACTATCGAGTAGTTTGTTGCGCTGGCGCATGGCGCGCTCAAACTGGCCGCTTAACGCGCGAAATCCGGGATCAAGCCCAACGATTAATCGATCGAGAAAGCGTCGGCGTTCAGAAGCGGGGCCGGTGAACAAGCCATCAAGGGCAGGGGTCAGCCAGACAATCTGTGCCAGATCAGCCAGTTTGCCTGATCCCTTGACAGGATGCCCATCCACTTTAACGATGCGCCCCGATACGTGATGTCCCTCTGGAGAAAGTTCGAGACCGGTTCCGATATTGATCTGACCGTCAGGACCCTCCAGCCGGGCGGATACCGCCCATAAGCCCGAGCCATCAAAGCGCGCAAGATCGTTGAACGGTGTGCCGCGCATGCCGCGTCCTGGAGATAGCAGAGAAATGGCCTCGAGCAGATTGGTTTTGCCAGCGCCGTTTTCGCCAGTGAGCACAACGGGGCGACCATCAAGATCGATGGAGAGATGTTTGTAATTGCGAAAATCGGTCAGCCGCAAGCGCGATAGCCAGATCTTGTTGTTTTCACCTTCAAGGGAGTGAACGTCTTCTTGTTCTGAACCGGTCATGCTTGCTGTCACATTTGCCCAATTACACTCTCATGGGCATCAAGACATAGAGTGTTGAGGTGTCATTGCCATCGCGAACCATAGTGGGGGCACCTGGATCAGACATCAGGAAATTCATTTCATCGCTTTCAACCTGGCTGGAAATGTCCAGCAGGTAGCGGGCGTTAAAGCCAATTTCCAATGGCTCTGAATCATATTGGGAGACGATTTGCTCTTCAGCGCTGCCACTATCGGGGTTGGTCACTGACAAGGTCAGTTGATCGCCGCTGATCAGCATTTTGACAGCGCGGCCTTTGTCGGTTGAAAGGGTGGAAACACGGTCAACCGCGGCTGCGAAATCGGCGTTTGAGACGCTCATTGTTTTGTCATTGTCTTTGGGAATGACGCGGTCATAATCAGGAAAACTGGCATCAATCAGCTTTGAGGTGAGTTTCAAGCCATCCGTTGAAAAACGTATTTTACTCTCTGAGAGTTCCACCTTCATTTTGATATCGCTATCTTCGCAAAGTTTGCGCAGCTCCGTTACTGTCTTGCGGGGCACAATGATTCCCGGCATGCCGGCGGCGCCCTCTGGAAGAGGCATTTCAACTTGTGCCAGCCGGTGGCCATCTGTCGCCACGGTGCGTAAAACAGGTCCGTCCTCGTTTTCTGCGGTATGCAGATAAATGCCATTGAGATAGAATCTTGTTTCTTCGGTAGAAATGGCGAATTGGGTTTTTTCGATGAGCCGTTTGAGATCCTTGGCGTCGAGCTCGAAGCTATGGCTCATATCGCCTGCCTCGACTGAAGGGAAATCATCGGGAGCCAGCGCCTGCAACGCAAAGCGGGCCTTGCCAGAGACGACATTCATCTGGCTGTCATCGCCGGTGCGCGAGAGCTCCAATTGCGCACCATCGGGTAATTTGCGAACAATATCATGCAAAATTACAGCTTGCAGAGTTGTACCGCCAGGTTGGGTGACCATCGCGGGAATATGCTCCACCACCTCGATATCGAGGTCTGTGGCAGTGAGCGTCAATTCGCTGCCCTCTGCTTTCAAAAGAACATTTGAGAGAATAGGAATTGTGCTGCGACGTTCTACAACGCCGGTGACATGGGCCAGTGCTTTCAAGAGAGCGCTTCGTTCAATGGTTATTTGCATGGAGTGTTAGTCTGTTGTTTCTGTTTATGAATGAAAAGAAATTCGTTTATTCTCTACTTGTCCAATCGATGGATCAGAGTTTGGCTTATTGTCCAGCAAGCCGTTCAAAACCGTTGATCGGGAGCACACTATAGAGGCAATTTGTCCCAAAGGTAAATGGCTAGCTAAATTGCCTATGGATAACTGCATTTGGCGCGCATAGAACAGGGTTTGGCAATGGATCTGAAAAAGGCGTTGTCACAGCCTCGTGACAACGCCTCTATCTTGTACCGCACTTGTCTTCCTTGTGAGGACCTAATTATGCAGATCTTTCTTGAGAGTTTCAATCTCATCGCGAAGCGAGGGGTCTGCGTTCATTAATTCCTCAATTTTGCGAATCGCATGAATGACCGTTGTATGGTCTCTGCCACCGAACCGGCGCCCGATCTCTGGGAGAGAGCGAGAGGTCAATTGCTTGGATAAATACATGCCAATCTGACGAGGCCGGACAATTGATCGAGTGCGTCTGGCCGACAATAGATCGCCGCGCGAAACGGCATATTGCTGGGAAATGGTCCGCAAGATATCGTCAATGCGAACGCGGCGCGGCTCCAGCCCGCCAACAATGGCGGCTACAATGTCCATTGAGACCTGCATGGTCACAGGTTGAGCAGTCAATTGGTACGCGGCACGCAATCTGGTGATAGCACCCTCCAGTTCACGGCCACTTTTGGTGAGCTTGTCCGTCAGAAAATTCATGACCTCATCAGGAACGATAAATCCAGGACATTCGCCAGCCTCCAACTGTACGCGTTGTTGCAAAATACGCAGGCGTAATTCACGATCAAAACTACCGATTTCGGTAACCAGACCGCCAGCCATACGTGAACGCATGCGTGGGTCAAGGCATTTCAGTTTGGCCGGGGTCATGGCAGAAGCAACCACGACCTGACGTCCACTATCAATCAGTGCATTGATGGTGTGATCAAACTCTTTTTGATTGTTCTCACCTTTAAGGAACTGGATGTCATCAATCAGCAGGACATCGGCGCCGCGTAGTTTTTCCTTGAAATTGAGAGCCGCTTGATTGCGCAAGGCATCGGCGAAATCAACCATAAAGCGTTCAGCAGTCAGATAGATGACCTTTGTCTCGCGCGAATTTTGTTTTAGTTCCCAGGCAATCGCCTGCAACAGGTGGGTTTTGCCTCGACCGACATCGGCATGGAAAAACAAAGGATTATATTTGGGCTGATAAGCGGCCAGATTTTCAGCGATCTGTTTGGCAGCAGCAAAGGCCAGGCGATTGCTTGCTGAAACCACAAAAGAGCTAAAAGTCTGACGCGGGTTGAGTGGCGACCCATCGCTCTTTTGGCGAGTCGGGCGAAAATGCGCTGGTTGAATGGGGGCATCGGTGACAGGAGGGGACCCGGCAACGTGGCCAGTGGCTCTTGGCGCGGCTGCGGCGCTATTGGCCGCACTCATTGAATTTGCCAACTCATTATTGGCATTCATCATGGTATTAGGGCCGCGCAGCATAAATTCGAGAGAGGCAACATCAGCCATTTCGTTCTTGCAGGTTTCAAGCACGTTGGTTGCGTAATGGGATTGCAGCCATTTTTGCAGGAATTTTGTAGGAACTGATAATTGTATCAGGCCGTTATTGACGCCGACAAGTTCGACACGTCCAAACCAGCTGGAATAAACTTCTTCGCCAAGTTCTGCGCGCAATCTTTGCTTCGCTCGCTCCCAGTTTTTGCTGATGATACGATCAGATTTTTTTGCCATCTTATTAGGTCCCCACCTATTGTTTTGTTACGACCACTTTGATTCGGGTTCAGATGTCGAAAGCTCTCGATTTTTGTCGAGTTGGAGCTGTGTTCAACTGTATGCCACGTCCATACTGGTACTATTTTCTAATTTGCCGTCTTATTTTTGTCTGGTTCTTTCTGTCCATTGGTTTTCACGCCAAGTCCGCATTTTTGCTGGTGCAAGCCTGTCTGATCGATCTCATCTGCCACCTTCAAATTGTCCGTCTTGCAAGGGCCTCTCCTTGCTTTGGTGCAAAACCCCAGTCACTCTATATAACGAGTGAACATGGTTTTTTACGGACTTTTCTCTGGGACGGTAATACGCGCGTCAGAACTCATTTGATTGCCTGTCAGGTTCAAAACGAATGACCCCGCACGCAGTACGCCTCACGAAATGATACTTGTTCCCCAGCTCAGAAAAAGACCAAACTTCTCCTGCTCGAAAAAGTGAAACTTTCTCGAATATCCAAATTTGCTCTATTCTGATAGTTCAGACTTATCCTCGACGCGAATACTGATAAGGAGCCTGACATTTTTCGTCTGTGGATTAATCCACTTATGCCACCGACTATACACAGGCATAAAAAGCTTGGCAAGAGCGTAGTCATGCGGTTTTTCTCGCATTCACGTCTTGACAGATCGCAATATTCGGAGATTGGATTTTTGCACAAAGTAGGGATTTATCCACAAGCACCTGAATATATACGCGATTTTAACGATTGCTGATTCAGCTTTTTGGCAATTGAGGGTGGCGATCCCGAATTATTTATTTTGTACTACTTAGGTTGCTCATGCTGGAAGGTTTTTCGCGTCTGAAGAGCAGGCTGCGAGGAATAAGACGTAAGCTGTTGAATTACTGAAAGCAGAGAAAATATTTGAACTTTTGGCAAATGAAAACAGCCCGACCTCAGGGTCGAGCTGTGCTATAATCATCACATACTTGTCGATAAGCCTAACTTCAATTGCGAAGCGGCTGGTCGCAGGGCTTTTAGTTACCCAAGGCTTTCACACGTGCATGCAGGCGTGAAATCTTGCGTGAAGCGGTATTTTTATGAAGAATGCCAAATTTGACGATGCGCATTACTTCTGGTTGTGCAGCGCGCAAGGCTTTGCTTGCTTCTTCCTGGTTGCCACCACTGATGGCTTCTTCGACTCTGCGCAAGAATGTTTTCATGCGCGTGCGGCGTGTTTTGTTAATGGCTGTGCGACGTGCGATCACGCGGACAGCTTTTTTTGCCGATTTGGTATTGGCCATATCTGATGCAAACCTTGGTTGATGCAAAAAAACAAACGCCACCTCAGCGGACCTTTAGGGTGCAGAAGCGACGTAAAATCGTTCCCGACTATAATTCACTCAATGGGCAAGGTCAACAGGACGTTTTGTTATTTTGAGCTTTTATTTGCCGGCTTGTAAAATCAGGCCGATGGGGGCGTAAATGTGGTTTTGTTGCCATATTTAAGGGGCAGATATGGTGCTTGATCAAATCAGATCTAACAAGGGGGTTTATCGTCATGAAAAACAAACTGGGATCATCGCGTTGGTTTGTTGGACTGTCTGCGCTGTTGGCGGTGATATTGCTGTGTAATGCCCCCACGCAGGCAATGGAGGGCAAGGTCGTGGCGCGGGTTAACGGGCAGCCTGTTTATGACTGGGAAATTGCTCTGGCAGAAAACGAGATTGAGGATGAACTGGGCCAGGTCAGTGCTGACATGCGCCGAGGGCTGCTGCTGCGCTATGTGATTGATACACGCCTGATGGCGCTGGCTGGAGCAAGTGCTGGCTTGGACAAGCAGCGCGCTTTCAGACGCCGGGTCCATTACAATCGTAATCAGGCGATGCGAGACACCTATTTTGAGAAAAACGTCCGCGGCGGGATAGGAAACAAGCAGTTACGTGAGATCTTTGATCGCGAGATAAAGAAGTTCAAACCGGAGCAAGAGGTGAGGGCGCGTCATATTCTCGTGAAAAAGGAAGAAGAGGCCCTTGATATGGTTGAGCGTCTCAATCGGGGTGAAGAATTTGTGACGCTTGCTCGGGAGCACTCACAAGGACCAAGCGGGCGCAATGGTGGTGATCTTGGCTATTTCACCAAGGGCCAGATGGACACAAACTTTGAGGAGACGGCTTTCTCAATGAAAAGCGGAGAGATCTCTGCGCCGGTAAAATCGAGTTTTGGATGGCATATCATCAAGATTGAAGACAAGCGCATGACAAAGGCCCCGACCTTCGAGGAGTTGCAAGATCAAATTAAGGGACAGCTTGTGCAGGCAAGGTCTCGCAAAATCACTGCAGATCTGCGCAAAGCTGCCAAGGTCGAAGTGCTGGACAAGGCGCTTGCTGCCAAATTCAATGCGATTGAGTAGGGGCCAGCGAACAGGCGATGTACAGCTTATGGCTTGGTCATTAAAACGGCCCTTCCACGGTGTGGAAGGGCCGCTTTGGCCTTTATGTCGCTATGAGCCCCCGTTGGAAAACAAATAACGTAAACTGTTACGGCTGCGATTAGTAAAGGTCGTAGCGCAAACCGATTTTAAACTCATGGGTCAAGATTTCATCAAGTTCAATTGATGAAGACTTTGTCGCGCCTGCATCGACATCCACATGGGAATAGTCATAATCCATGCTGGCATTGCCGAGATAGGAGAGCTTGTATCCAACATCAAGATAGAGCCCCTGTCGGATATTGACACTCACGCCTGTCACGAGATTGGCTGAGAAAGAGCTTGAGCTTGATTTTGTCGTATTGACAGTGCCGGTTTCAATAACTGTGTCGGCATCAAAGTCATTGGTGAAAGTGCTCGCATCAAGGTTTATTTGATGAAAGGCCCAGCCGATCCCGCCGCCAAGATAGGGGGAAAATCGTCTATTGGGAGCGAAATCATAAACAGCGTTGACCATAATCGACGTTGAATTGAATTCTAGCGGTACAGTGCCGAAATTTTCAAGTTGCGGCAGCCCTGCGGGGGTACCAACATCAAAGGTGCTGTTAGTATTATGCCGGTAATCGAGGTCCAGACCAAGGCGGATATGGGGGGTAATATAGCGACCAAAACCAAAGCCGGCTGAGAAAACACTATCGAAATCCAAACCGCTGATGGCAAACGAAGTGCCATCGACATCGCCCGATCCATTCATATCGGAGTACCGGCCAACACCAAGATCTCCACGGATATACCATTCGGCATATTCCTGGTATGTGGTGGCTTCGGGGAGAATAATTTCTTGTTGAATAACGGGATCTTTAAGGCCCCCCGCGGATGGGGCGTAAATGTCAGCGGCCAATGCGGGCGAGGTGCCGGCGATAAGGATGAGGCTACTGGCAAAAAATACAGCACGGATATACATGGGTATATGTTCCTTCATACTGCTCAACGAAAAGGACAAAATTGAACTAATCGACAAGCGGACAGTTCGCGACCAATGCGGACAAATCTAAGCTACAGTCAGCACGAGATACTTGTTTAAATTTGAGACACTGCCAGCTTTTGTTTAACTGGCGCTTAACTGTATTTTTGAAGGAGTTTTTTGCGCTGTTTTAGCGAGAGACCCGAATAGAATTGCGCAAGGCTATGCTTTGACGCGTAGCGAGGGGGCTATTGACCGCGTGTCTTGAGGTCGGTGCGCTTGTGGCGCGCGAGGTGTGTGCCGCAAGATTGGAGATGATTCGGTCATAATCAGGAGTGCCTGCAAATGCCTGAATGATTTTGGGTCCGCGGGCAGTTTCAACAATTTCAGGCACAAATGTCCGATAAGGTGGGCAGATTTCTTTGGCCCCGAAGCGCGTCTTTTTAGAAGAGAAGGCAGCATTGACCAAATAGCGGCGTTCGCAGACATCAATTTTTGGAGGAATTGCGGTCATTTCGAAGGCATCATAGCCGCGCTTCAAATCCACCCAGAATTTCGACCAGCGTCCCTTGGCATATTTTTTCATATTGCGTTTGGTCATGCGGAACGGCATGGCATGCACCTGAAACTTGCTTTGTCCACCGACAAAGGCTTCGCGGGCCAAAGCATAGATTTCTTCTATCAGCACGTCGGTCATTGCATAGCAGCCAGCCGAGCGGCAATCTCCATGCACCATCAAGAAGTCTCCGGTGCGGCGATAGGATTTGTCGAGTTTGTTGGGGTAACCTAGGTTGAACGACAGGTGATAGCTGGATTTTGGGTTCATCTGGCGCGCACTGACCGTGTAAAAACCTTCAGGAGCCTGTTTGTCGCCCTGTTTTAGTTTGGGGCCAAGGCCTCCGGACCATTTGCAGATCGAATAGGTTTTGAGCAAGGCATAGCGACCATCATCGCGCCGCTTCCAGACTTCAAGTTCTGATTCTTTTTTGAAGATGCGCACGAAGATCGGAGAGCTGTTCTTTAGTCCCTTGGCCTTTATGAGGTCTTGCGTTTCCTGGGGGATGGGGAAATTGGCGGGAGAGATACCGCCACCACAAGCGGCCAGCAAGAGCGCGGTGATCGCAAAACTCGAAAATGTAAAAATGCGCTGAAGCATATTAATGTACTGACCCACACTGAACTCTTCAAAGCCTTGTAGCAGAGCGCTCAAAAGGAGAGCGCCAACTAATTATCAAGCTCGAAATCACTTTATTCCAACTCTAAAAAGCCTGAAACAATGCAAGTAACCATAAGCATTTGCGTTTGATCAAGGCCAAGAGAAGCATCTTTTTGTTTATTATAGCCCAAAATATGCGATTTTTCATCTTCAGGCTATTTCTATTGTCAATAAAACCTTAACCAATTGACGAAAATGCGGCAATAAGCATCGTAAATTACATGTCTTGAGGAAGAAAAGCACGTTCAAAGCCGTGCAATACTATGCCCAAATCCCTTGACGAACCCCTGATAACATCTTGATTTGAGGTGAGTTTTCCCGCATATATCGGCCTCACAAATGGTTTGGCGGCCCACTTGAGGAACGCTTGGTGCTATTTTTGAATATCTTGAGCAGCAAGGAGAGGTGAATTTGGCGGGTCAATCTGCAAAACTTGTGACGATCATTGGCGGTTCTGGCTTTGTTGGGCGCTATGTCGTGCGCTTGCTGGCGCAAAAAGGCTGGCGGATCAAAATCGTCTGTCGTCACCCGGAGCAAGCAGGTTTTTTGCAGCCCATGGGCGGAGTGGGGCAGATACAGGCTGTGCGCGCCAATATATGCGATGCGCGAGCGCTTCGCGCCGTGATCAGGGGATCTGATGCCATTGTCAATCTGGCCGGGATTTTGGCGCATTCGGGCAAGCAGACATTTGATGAGGTTCATTGTGAAGGCGCTCGCCGGGTTGCCGAAGCGGCCAAAACATTTGAGGTCACCAATTTAGTACATGTCTCGGCGCTTGGCGCTGACTTGCGATCAAAAGCCCACTATGCCCGCAGCAAGGCGCTTGCGGAAATCAAGATGCTGGAGGCTTGTCCTACTGCAGTGATTCTGCGTCCCTCTGTGATTTTTGGTGAAGAAGACGAGTTTTTCAATCGTTTTGCCGCCATGGCACGCCTGTCACCATTTTTGCCGGCCATCGGTTTTGGGCGCACCAAATTTGCGCCGGTCTATGTCGCCGATGTGGCGCGTGCAATTGTGCGTGCGCTCGAAGGTAACGCGATTGCCGGCACGATCTATGAACTTGGTGGCCCAGCGAATTATACGATGAAAGAGTTGTTGCATATGACGCAGAGCTATAGCGGTCGCAAACAGCGCACGCTGCCAATCCCCTTTTTTCTTGCGATGGTGCAGGGTTTTATTTTGCAATATCTACCAGGCAAGATACTGACGGTCGATCAGGTGCGGATGCTGCGCGCCAACAGTATTGTCAGCGCTAAAGCGCAAAAGGAACAGCGTACCTTTGAAGGACTTGGCATCGACCCAACCCCTATTGACGCGGTCGTCCCGGTCTATCTCGAAAAATTCAAGCCCAAAGGGATGTTTGAGCACTATCAGCAATAGCTCAAATTCGTATCCAGGGCGCTAGATCGTTACATATCCATAAGCAATGGTCAGCAAAAAGCTGCCAAGGGCCAGGCGGTAAAGGACGAAGGGGGCAAAGCTCATGCGTCTGATCAGAGCCATCAAAAAGGCGATAGCGCCAAATGAGGCAATAAAAGCCAATCCCGCCCCCAGCCAGATATCACTTGAAAAGCTTATACCGGCATCGTGCGCTTCTTTAAAGGTCAAAAGCCCGGCTCCTGCGATGGCGGGCATACCAAGCAGGAAGGAAAACCGAGCGGCTTCGGGGCGTGAAAAACCCAGAAAACGAGCTGCTGATATTGTGATCCCCGAGCGGCTGGTGCCAGGGATCAGCGCAAACATCTGGGCAATACCGATCAGCAAGGCAGGCGGCAGGTTCATATCTTCCATGCGTTTGGTATCAGGGCCAAAGCGATCTGCAAGATAAAGCACAATGCCATATATAATGGCAGTCCAGCCAATAACGGTGAGCTTGGCCATGGGGTCGGCGCGCAAGGCATCCAGATAACCCGAACTTTTTAAAAACAAACCGAACAACACCGCAGGAATAGTCGCCAGCACAATATACATGGCCATGCGGCCATGATCGGTCATGCGAAAGCGCAGAAGATTGAGACCGCCGCCGACAAGATTGAGGACATCACGCCAAAAATAGACAATAATTGCAAACAGAGAACCCACATGCATCATCACATCCATGGCAATACCCTGATCACTCCAACCAGTGAGATCAGACAAGATCGCCAGATGGCCAGACGATGAGATGGGCAAAAATTCTGTAATGCCCTGCAAAATAGCCAGGACGATGATTTGTTCCAATGGCATGTGATCTTCCCCTTGATTGTGATACCAGACAACAGAACTAATGAACCACCCTTGCCACCGGGTCGCTAGTTTTGTGGTCTGGTATAATTGGACATTGTTTCTATAGCCAATATGTTGAGGCAGGGGAAAGCGCAAAATGACACGCGGGATAAATCGAGGAACGCAGGCTTGAAACAAGATCTTTCAAAGCAGCTTACCGAAGTGGCGCGAGAAGCCGGGTTTGATTGCCTTGGCATGATTGGCGTTGATGAGGTCACTGATTTGCGCGAAGCCCTGGAGCATTTTGTACATGAGGGGCGACATGGCGACATGGGATGGCTGTGCGATCATCTGGAGCGGCGCGCCCATCCAACAGGACTGTGGGCCGATGTGCGATCCGTAATCATGCTGGGTATGAATTATGGGCCAGACGGCGATCCGCTGAAAGGGCTTGATCAAAAATCCAACGGTGTCATTTCTGTTTATGCCAAGGGCAAGGACTATCACTCCATCATCAACAAGCGGCTGAAGCGCGTGGCGGGCTGGTTGGCAAAAACCACCGGCGAGCAGGTCAAGATATTTGTCGATACCGCACCAGTGACCGAAAAACCATTGGCCGCCAGCGCCGGGCTTGGCTGGCAGGGCAAGCACACGAATATCGTCTCGCGGGACTATGGTTCATGGTTGTTTCTGGGGGCGATTTTTACGACAGCTGAAATCGCTTCAAGCGATGTGGAGCAAGATCACTGTGGAGGCTGCGAACGTTGCCTTGATATCTGCCCGACTGACGCGTTCATCGCGCCCTATCAGCTCGATGCGCGGCGTTGCATCTCTTATCTGACCATCGAATATAAAGGCCATATAGAGCGGGAATTGCGCGAGAAAATGGGCAATCATATTTTTGGTTGCGATGATTGCCTGGCCGTGTGCCCGTGGAACAAGTTCGCCAAGCTTGCGAGCGAACAGCGTTTTCATCCCCGCCAGGAATGTGACAATCCTCCCTTGCGTGAGCTGTTGGCACTGGACGATGCCGCCTTTCGCGAGCGCTTCAAGGGAACTCCCATCAAGCGCGCCGGGCGCGATTGTTTTGTGCGTAATGTGCTGATCGCCTGCGGCAATTCCGGTGATGGGGATCTTGTTGGCGATATTATGCCCTTGCTTGAAGATGACGCGCCCGTTGTGCGAGCGATGGCCGTTTGGGCCTTGTCGCAACTGATGGAGGCGGCGGCGTTTGAAGTTGTGCGGGGCGAGGCGATGGTGGGGGAAACAGATCGGAACGTCTTGCATGAATGGGGAGTAATAAAATGACCAGTAGCAAAACATTGTTTTGTTTCGGTATGGGTTTTGCCGGAAGCACGCTTGGCCGTTTGCTGCTTGGGGATGGTTGGAGAGTGATCGGTACGGCGCGCGATGCGGCTGGTTGCGAGGCGCTGGAAAAAACCGGCTTTGAAGCCTGCCTGTTCACCGGCCTTGAACGAGGCGAGGGGATTGGTGAGCTACTGGCAAGCGCCAGTCACGTGCTTAATTCCGTGCCACCTGGGGCGAGCGATCCAGTTCTTGCACTTCATGGCAATGACCTTAAACACTGCATGAAGCTGCAATGGTTTGGCCTGTTGTCAACGGTTGGCGTCTATGGCGAACATCATGGCGGCTGGGTCGATGAAGATACCAAGCCCGCCCCGATTGCGCCCCGCTCGATGGAGCGATTAAAAGCCGAGCAGGACTGGCAGGCGTTCTGTGCTGGCCTTGGAATTGCTCCCCATATCTTTCGCTTGCCCGGCATCTATGGTTCAGGCCGCAATCAGCTTGAAGCGATCAGGCGCGGCAAGGCTCGCAGACTTATCAAACAGGGGCAGGTTTTCAACCGCGTGCATGTCGATGACATCGCGCAAACTCTGCACGCCTCAATGCTTGCACCACAGGCCGGGCATTTGTTCAATATATCGGATGATGAACCAGCGCCGCCGCAAGATGTAGTGAGCTATGCGTGCGATCTGCTAGGCTTGGCACCACCGCCAGAAGTCAAATTCATCGATGCTGATCTCTCGCCGATGGCGCGCAGTTTTTATGGCGAGTGCAAGCGCGTGCGTAATGACCGGATCAAGCGAGCGCTGGGCATCACTCTTAAATACCCGACTTACCGTGAAGGGCTAAGCGATTTGCTGTAACAGCCCTTCACGATATTGTTGCTTGTTGAAACTGGTCTTGTGTTCCATACCGACTAAACGGTTTGCAAAGTACATAAAAGGGGTGAGCCAATATGACAAATTCTGACAATTCCACCATGAAGCAGATCCAGCATGATCAATGGGCGGCAGCGGCCAAGGGATGGCGGCGGCGTGATGAATTATTAAAAAAGGGAGCAGCACCCGTCACAAAGCGTATGCTCGAGCTCGCGCAGATTAAACTTGGCAGTCACGTCCTTGATATTGCCTCGGGGACAGGGGAGCCTGCGATATCGGCTGCAAAGATTGTTGGCGAGACCGGTTATGTCACTGGTATTGACCTGGCGGATGAAATGCTTGCGGTGGCCCGCGATAAAGCAGCCTTGGAGGGGCTCCACAATATTGAATTTATTTGCAGTGATGCGGAAACTCTTGACGTCGCACCCGGCACGGTAGATGCGGTGACGATACGCTGGGGATTGATGTTCATGCCCCAGCCCGGCGATTGTCTGGTGCCGGCTCGCGCGGCACTCAAAGAAAATGGTCGCCTTAGTCTGGCTTGCTGGGCCGCACCTGAAAAAAATCCGTTTGTTGGTCTGCTTGTGCAAACATTAAGCAACTATATGGATGTACCGGTTCCACCTCCAGGTACTCCGGGCATCTTCGCGCTCGCTGATCCAGGCCGCTTACACGATGTCATTGCATCGGCAGGCTTTGGCAATATTGTTTTGGAGGAACTCGAACTTGATGTGCTGGAAGTGGCAGATGGTCAAGCCTATTGGGATGCTATCTCGGATTTGGCTACGCCGATCATGGCGCTGGTTAGCCAGCTGGAAGAAACGGCTCGTGCGGAGTATATCGCGCAGGTCATACAAACGGCCGATGGTCTCAAGCAGGGCGATAGCTTGCGCATGACAGGCACCACCTGGATCGCGTCCGCTGACAAATAAGCGGTAATAGGTTTTTGAGATATTTTATCGTGTTGAAAAAGGCGTGCTTTTTTTACCTCACTTTAAAAATTCTCTGTCGGTGAAAGTTTCTGAGCCTATTTCTTGACACATTACAAACGCATCTAAGAGTTGCTGGGGAGCATCATCGCGTATTGTAATACGAGCAGGAGAGTACCAGCAGATGTTCACCAAACAACCAAGTGCCAGTCTTGAAGATGATCATGACGATCAGTCATTGGCCACCATCGATCGCATCCATCCCGTCGGCCTTGAGCCACTTCAAACTTATGAGCCGCCAACCATTATCAATGGTTCGGTGATCGGGTCCGATTTAACGATCCTTGGTGAGAATATCAATATTGTTTCCAAGGACTCTTTACAGATCGATGGCGAAATTCATGGCGATGTCAGTGGCAAGCGGGTCAATATTGGCATTAGCGGCAAGGTCGTTGGCACGATTAGCGCCGAGACCGTGGAGATTGACGGCGGCGTTCAAGGCACAGTGCGAGCACAAGAAATACGCCTCAACGCTGATGCAAAAGTCTTGGGTGATTTGATCCATCAAACGCTTGTGGTTTCGCAAGGAGCTGAATTTGAAGGCAGTGTGCATCGGCCAAAAGATGCCTCAGAGCTGACACCAGACCTCGAGGGTAAGCGCTCGAACCATGTTGCCAAGCTCTCTTCCAAAAACAGCTCTCTTGAGCAGGCCCCGGAGCTGTCGCCAGATTTCTACGCCGAACCACTTGAGGCCAAGCCTCTCGAAAAACCTGCGCTGCACGCGCAGCCATAAGCGATCAGCAGCAAGGCCTATAGTCTGCCACCGTTTGACATGAGTGTATTTTGTTCAGCTTCCACTTGTTCGCGTAAGTCGGCTTTATAGGCCAGGCTGTAACCCCGCTCTCCTCGGATTGAGGAGAGCGGGGTTTTAGTTTTAAAAGCTCAGGCGTGTTGCATATTTCACCTGATCCAGGTCGCGGACCTGCTCGGTGATGACGTCAGGTACTTGACTGTCGAGCTTGATCAAGGCGATGGCTTCGCCCTTGTCCTTATTACGACCAAGATGGAAGGTCGCGATATTGAGATCTGCCCCAGCCAGAATATCGCCAAGTGCCCCGATATAGCCCGGCTTGTCATGGTTGATCGTGTAGAGCATATGCGGCCCCAGCTTGGCTTCCATGTCGATGCCCTTGATCTGGATAATCCGCGGTTTGCCATCAGCGAAAACGGTGCCCGCAACGGTGCGCTTGCTGCCTTTGTCCGTTTCGGCTTCAATACGCATATAGGTTTCAAACGCCCCTTCCTGACCGCGTGTTGTCACTTCAACATCGATGCCTCTATCCTTGGCGAGCACTGGGGCACTGATCATGTTGATGTCATTGAGCATGGGGCGCAAGACACCTGCAAGCGCCGCAGACGTCAATGCCTTGGTATTAAGATCACTGATATCACCCGCATATTCAATATGCACACGTTTGAGGCCGCTTTCGATCAGTTGCCCGACAAACAGGCCAAGTTGATCGGCAAGGGCCACATAGGGTTTGAGCTTGGGGGCTTCTTCAGCGGAAATCGAGGGGAAATTGATGGCGTTGGTGATGGCGCCGGTCAGTAAATAGTCAGAGAGCTGCTCGGCAACCTGCAGCGCCACATTTTCCTGAGCTTCCAAAGTCGAAGCGCCCAGATGCGGGGTACATAAGACATTTTCCATGCCAAACAGTTCATTGTCCTTGGCAGGTTCGCTTTCAAATACATCAAGGCCAGCGCCCGCCACTTTGCCGCTTTCAAGGGCCGCTTTGAGGTCCGCTTCGACGATCAGTCCGCCTCTGGCGCAGTTGATGACATATACACCGTCTTTCATTTTGGCGAAGGCGTCGGCATTGATCATGCCATCGGTTTTGTCGGTCTTTGGGGTATGTAGGGAGATAAAATCAGCCCGCGCATAAAGCTCGTCGAGTTCGACTTTTTCGATGCCAAGATCATCGGCGCGTTCTTGAGAAAGAAACGGATCCGCAGCGACCACTTTCATTTGCAGGCCCTTGGCGCGCACGGCAGCATTGCCGCCAATATTACCGCAACCAATAACGCCAAAAGTTTTGCCCGTGACCTCGACACCCATAAAGCGCGATTTTTCCCATTTGCCTTCATGGGTGCTTTTATCGGCGGCGGGGATCTGGCGTGCCAGTGCCAGCATCATGGTGATAGCGTGCTCGGCAGTGGTGATTGAATTGCCAAACGGCGTGTTCATGACAATGACACCAGCGCCAGAAGCTGCGGTCAGGTCAACATTATCAACGCCAATACCGGCGCGACCAATGACTTTGAGATTTTTCGCAGCCTTCATGATCTCGGCATCAGGACGGGTGGAGGAGCGGATGGCCAGGCCATTATAATCGCCGATGCAAGCCAGCAGCTCTTCCTTGCTCATGCCGGGTTTATAGTCGACATCAATGCCGCGCTCTTTGAATTTTGCTTCAGCCAGCGGGCTCATTTTGTCAGAGATCAGGACGCGAGGTGTTTTGTTATCGCTCATTGGAAAACTCCTTGGGAGTATATTGTTTTGTGAAATTTGTTATCGGCGTCATCCCGGGCGGTGCCAGGATGACGATTTTCAAGCTAAGACAGCTCGCTTGAGACCTGTTCAAAGGCCCAGTCGAGCCATGGGAACAAAGCTTCAAGGTTCGAGCGCTCAATGGTTGACCCAGCCCAGATGCGTAAACCGGGAGGGGCATCTTTATAGGCACCAAGATCGTAAGCGGCGTCTTGTTCTTCCAGCACGGCCACCATCTTCTTGACGAACACCCATTGATCGGCGCTTTCCAGTGCGGCGATCTTGCTATCGGTAATTTTCAGACAGACCGATGTGTTGGAACGCAAATTTTCATCCCCACACAAGAAGTCGATCCAGGGCGTGCGCGCCACCCAGTCGGCAATCGCGGCGGCGTTATCGTCGGCGCGCTTGATCATGCCTTGCAGGCCACCAATTTCTGTCGCCCATTTGAGGGCATCGAGATAATCTTCGAGCGCCAGCATGCCCGGTGTGTTGATGGTGGCACCGGTAAAGATGCCCTTGATCAATTCATTGCCGTTTGCGCCAGCTTTGGTGAGACGGAAGATTTTCGGCATTGGCCACGGGGGCGTGTAGCTCAAGAGACGGTCAACCGCTCTTGGGGACAAAATGAGCATGCCGTGAGCCGCTTCTCCGCCCAAAACCTTTTGCCAGGAGTAAGTCGTGACATCGAGCTTGTCCCATGCAAGATCTTGTGCAAACACCGCCGAGGTGGCATCACAAATAGTGAGGCCGGTGCGGTCCGCATCGATCCAGTCGCCGTTGGGCACGCGTACACCAGAGGTGGTGCCGTTCCAGGTGAAGATCACATCTCTGGAAAAATCAATTGCGGCTAAATCTGGCAGCTCGCCATAGCCAGCTTCCAATGTGCGCACGTCGCTCAGTTTGAGCTGGCCTTTAATATCGCCGGCCCAGCCTTTGCCAAAGCTTTCCCAAAATACGATATCGACGCCGCGTTCGCCAAGCAGCGACCACATGGCCATTTCAACAGCGCCGGTGTCTGAAGCTGGGACAATGCCGATGAGATAATCATCAGGAATGCCAAGCACTGTGCGTGTTTCGTCAATCGCTTGTTTGAGACGGGCTTTACCGCGCTTTGAGCGATGGGAGCGGCCCAGCAGATCTGTATTAAGATGTTTGAGAGACCAATTTGGCCGTTTGGTGCAAGGACCAGAGGAAAAACGCGGATTATCCGGCCTTGTAGCCGGTTGTGTGACGTCAGTCATAGATGTCTATCCTTCCAGATAGTTAGCCTCTCGTTGGGGAGAGGTGGCCCACCTCGGGAGGTAGGCCCATCCAGATTGAGAGTCAAATAGAAATTTCG
>JAJRQA010000005.1 GCA_024280475.1 Alphaproteobacteria bacterium | reverse complement strand
TATGGTTGTGGCCTCTGTTCTGATGTCTATGGGTATGATGATGTTGCCGCCGGTGATGATCTCCCTGCCCTTCAAGCTGATATTTTTTGTCCTTGTAGATGGCTGGCATCTGGTGGCGGGCAGTCTCGTCAAAAGCTATGCTGGATAAGGCCCACCGATAATTTGAACAATTTGACCCAACACCCCCTGCAATTGCGGAACGCAAAGACGATGAAACCACACCTTCCCGGATTGAGCCTGCTGCTTGCGACCTTGATGTCGTTGTTGCTTTTGAGCTCACCCTTGCGCGCACAAACTCCCGATGCGAACGAGCTGACGCGCCAGACCACAATATGGAAAAAACGGCTGGATAACATCGATGCTGAATTGAAAAAAGCCACCTATACCGATGTTCAACTGTCAGAAATGACGAGCCAGCTGGAAAAAACCAGCATGGAGATCAAGCAGTTTATTGATCAAAACGAGCCGTTTTCCAAAGATGCGAAAATCCTGCTGGACAAGCTGGGCAAACCGCCAAAAGCCGGGGAGCCAGCCGAAGCGCCAGAGGTCGCCAAGCAGCGACGCGAGCTCTTGAAGCGCTTCACCCAGACGGATGGAGCGACGCGTTCCGCTACATCATTACTAGAGCGATCCGAGCAAATCAGGAAAATTGTTCACGATCTGCGGCGCAACCTGTTCAGCAGCCAGATCCTTGAAAAGGGTCGCTCTCCCTTCACCTTTTCCCTGTGGCAAGAGGGAGTATTTGAACTATCGAAGATTGGCAACAAAATCAGCAAGATTGCCCTTGGCTGGTCGCGCCAGCATTCGAGCCGTCATCTCGCGCTTCTTGCCCTTGCGGCGCTGGCAATCTGGCTTATGCTATATGCCCTGATGCGAAAGGGTATCGAGTTTTACCGGGCCTATCCTGCCGGTCCGCCACCGCCGTTTTTCAAACAAGCTGCATCCGCCGGGGCGGTGTCGATTATGCGGGCCCTGCCGCCAATCATGGCGGCGATATTATTTTATGGCAGCCTTTATTATCTGGGCATGCTGACCTACCCGTTCGACAGTTTAGCGCCGGTTGCTCTGGGAGCATTTTGTGCCATTGCAGCGATCAGAGGCATGTCGACAACTCTGCTTGCCCCCAAGCGCCGCCTGTGGCGTATTTTCCCTGTCGCCAGCTCGGTTGCCAGGCGTCTCAATGCATTGATCTTTGCCATTGCCCTCGTCTACGGCATTGATCTGTTTTTGAACGCCCTCAATAAAACCCTGCTAATGCCCCTGTCTTTGACCATCTTGCAAAGCGCCATCGCCTCGGTACTGTTCGCCGGGCTATTAGTGGCCATTTTGCGCACGCCCTTTCGAGCCCACAAGCTGGCGGGTGCCAAGCATCATTCCAGCTTGACCAAATTATTAAAAATGCCGCTCTGGCTGATTGTGTTTGCGGTCTTGGTCGCAACGGCACTGGGTTATATTTCTCTCGCACGTTTTTTGACGCAGCAAACCGTCGTCACTGGATCCATCCTTATCATGCTCTATCTCGCCCACCTGACGATTGGCGAGTTTACCGACAGCTTTGGAGAGCCTGAAAAATCCACCAGTCAGTTTCTATCTGACACCTTTGGCTTTGGTCAGCAGCGCCGCGAACAGCTGGGTGCCGTGTCCATGCTGGCACTCAACGCCGTTTTGTTTCTTGCCGCTTTACCATTTTTGGCACTGCAATGGGGGTTTAGCTGGAACGACGTGCTCAGCTGGTCACGCCAGGCTCTGTTTGGATTTGAATTTGGCGGCATGACGATCTCGCTGGTGTCCATACTTATCGCTCTGGCAGTGTTCTTTTTTGGCGTGCTTTTTACCAAGATATTCCAACGCTGGCTTGATCAAAAAATCCTCTCCAAAAATCAATCGAAAACGGGTGCGGAAGACAGCATCAAAACGGCCGTTGGCTATCTTGGCTTCATCATCTCGGCGCTCATCGCTCTTAGCTATACCGGCATTGGTCTTGGCAATCTGGCGATTGTTGCAGGCGCCTTATCCCTTGGCATCGGCTTTGGTCTGCAAAGCATCGTCAATAACTTCGTCTCTGGCCTGATCTTGCTGGCTGAGCGTCCCATCAAGGTGGGTGACTGGATCGCGGTTGCTGGAGAAGAAGGAAATGTGCGGCGCATTTCAGTCCGCTCCACCGAAATAGAAACTTTTGATCGCACCCATATCATCGTCCCCAATTCCGAACTGATATCAGGCACCGTCAAAAACTGGACTCTGCGCAGCCCGCTTGGCCGTGTGGAAATCAATATTGGTGTTTCTTATGAGGCTGATCCTGACGAGGTTCACGATCTGTTACTCAGCGTCGCCAAGGCGCATCCAGCTATCCTCGAATATCCCGAGCCCCAGGTCATGTTTATTGATTTTGGTGCCAATTCGCTCGATTTTTCCCTACGCGCCTTTCTCAGCGATATTACCAATTCAATGACCGTACGCTCACAGTTGCGCTTTGACATATTGCGGGCGCTGCGCAAGGCGGATATCTCTATTCCGTTTCCTCAAACTGATTTGCATCTCGCTGATATTGACCGTCTGGAAGCAGCTCTTGGCGGCCCCGGGGACAATTCAAACAGATCACCCCGCAAGCGATCGCCCAAAAACCCTCGTTCGAGTGGGCCCTCCAGGTCAACACAAAAAACTTGAACGAGCGACTAAAAAGTCCCAATCTTGGCTAACTGGTTTTAGATAGTCGAAATTGAGGACAATGATTAAGGGGGACGAACCGTGCGCAAGCCAAAACGGCAAAGCTTGTTATCCCTGATCGCCTTTGCCAGCATGCTCATATTCTGCGCACCGCTCCATGCCATGGGAGGGGCGTCCTCAAAACCTCGTGCCCTCGATGCGGGGAATAGTAAACGACAAGCCCTGGTCATCGGCAATTCAGCTTATGCTCACACTTCTCCACTTGATAACCCCGCCAAGGATGCGCGCCTGATTGCAGCTGCGCTCAAAAATGCGGGTTTCAATGTGCGCCTGCATACCGACCTTACGCAAAAATAGATGAAACGGGCGATGCGTGATTTTTCGCGAGATCTGCGTACAATTGGCCCAAAAGCCGTCAGCTTGATCTATTTTGCCGGCCACGGCACGCAAGTCGCGGGACGCAACTATCTTGTGCCCATTGATGCCAATATCGACGTAGAGCAAGATGTCGGCATTGAAACTCTGGCGGTCGATGAGATGCTTGGGCAAATGGAAGCCATTGACGGGGCCTTGTCGATTATCATCCTTGATGCCTGCCGCAACAATCCCTACAAGCGCGGATACCGCTCCAGTGTGCGAGGGCTCGCCTCCCTGAAAGCCATCAAGGGATCGATCGTCGCCTATTCAACCGCTCCTGGCACCGTTGCCTCTGATGGCGATGGCGCCAATAGTCCCTACGCAACTGCCCTTGATAAATATCTGCGCGTCAGCGGCCTCTCCATTGAAAAAATGTTCAAGAATGTGCGCGTTGAGGTTGACCGTGTGACGAAAGGTTTGCAGACGCCATGGGAGGAAAGTTCGCTATTTGGCGACTTCGTTTTTCTGCCCGGACAAGCCAGCTCGTCACAAAACAGGTCTCGACCAAACGCAAACAACAATAGTCGTGCGGGCGATGCGCATCTTGCCGCCGAAACCGCTTTTTGGAACACCGTCAAGGACAGCGATAATCCAGCCGCCGTACAAAGCTATCTGCGAACCTTTCCATCGGGCCTGTTTGCACCACTGGCCAAACTCAAACTTGCCGCACAAAGAGCCAGACTGCAAAAGGGCCTGGAGCTGATCAAACAAAAAAGGGTGAGCGCTTTGGTCGCCGCTCGTAGCGTCAAGGCTAGATACCATAAACCAAGACCACGATCCTCAAAAGAAGACTGCCTGTCCCTCTATCGCCCAGACGGTCAGGATCTCTATTGCGCAAGCTCAGTGCTACAAGCTCAAAAAGGCAATAAATATGGCGTCGCCAGCCTGCTCGATGACAGTAATTTCACCGCCTGGTTCGAGGGTAATCGAGGCGTCGGTGTTGGACAATGGATATTGGTGGATTTTGGAGAATTGCGCACTATCAAGGAAGTCACCGTCAAGAACGGCTATAATAAAAAAGAAAAACTTTACTACAATAATAGCCGTGTGCGGACCCTGTCTCTGGTGTTTTCCGGCGGCCAGAAACACCAGGCTTTAAACCTCAAAGACCAGCCCGGGCGCCAATCGTTTGCGATCCCTGGCCAGATCAAGGCCCGCTGGGTACAGTTGAAAATTCAGGCGGTGATCAAGGGAAAAAAATATAGCGATACCGGCCTCAATGAGCTGCGCGTGCTGACCGATCCGGTGGCAAATTAGGCGCGATGACCCATTTTCACAACATTCCTGGCTGGTCTTTTGCGCTTCTCGTCGCCCTGTCAATCGGTTCAATACCGCGCCTCAACGCCAAACAGCCCTCACCGGTCCTGCCACCGGGCTTTGTCTACCTGCGCGATGTCGCCCCCACCATTTTGCAAGATATGCGCTATGCCAGCGACAACAATTTTACAAGCAAGAAACTACCCGGCTATCAAGCCGGCGAATGTGTTTTGCGCACACAAGTCGCCAACGCTCTTTTTAATATCCAGCAGCATGTAAAATCGCAAGGTCTGACACTCAAAGTCTATGATTGCTATCGACCCAAACGAGCTGTTGCTGCCTTTGCGCTTTGGGCAAGCAATCAAGGAGAACACGCAAGCAAAAACTATTATCCAAGAATTGCCAAGACCAGTCTTTTTAAAAAAGGATATATTGCGCGGCGCTCCGGCCATTCCATGGGCTCAACAGTTGACCTCACTCTGGTGCGACCAGCAAGCCTCAAGCAACGAAAACACCATCCGCAGGAAAAAACTGAAGATTGCACGTCTCCCCGAAACAAACGGGCGTTTGATACAAGTGTTGATATGGGCAACGCCTTTGATTGTTTTGATGTCTTGAGCCATACCAACCATCCCGGTATCCGCGGCCATGCCCGCCTCAACAGGCAAAACCTGCGGGCCATCATGACACGCTTTGGTTTTGCCAATTACCGCAAGGAATGGTGGCATTACAGCTTTAAGAAACGCAGATATCCAAGGACCTATTATGACTTCGTCATTCGCCCACGACCGGTTCAAAAATAACCTCAAACACGTCCCGTCAATGCTTGCTGGACATTTTCATTGCCGGCAAGACTTGCACTATTGAGAGTTTTTTTTAAGCGACTCCATCAAAGATCGCTTAAGATGGATCCTCGACAAATATGTTGGGTGAACTCATTGGCACGAATAAAGTCCGTGGCCCCATATTTTCAAGGATAACGATTGGTGAGCACCGTCCCCTCTCGTCATCCCGGAAAATTTGCGGCCACGGCCGTGTTGTTGTTTCCTGGCTTTGACCCGCAAATTTATCCGGGATCCATTTTCAGCGATCTCACACCTTACCGCTCAAATACTTCCTCTCATAAACTAAAGAACGCTTGTTGCTAGACAGAACAGCTACTCACAACAAAAAAACCGCTTCTGGCATCTGATGAGCCAAAAGCGGTTTTTAAAAATTCTATTGAAAACAAACTAGCGCTTGTGGCCCAGCTTCATTTTTTTGGCCAGTGAGCGGCGCTTCTCCGAATAGTTAGGGGCAACCATTGGATAGTCATGCGGCAAGGACCATTTTTCACGATATTCTTCTGGAGACATATCATAATGGGTTTTCAAATGCCGTTTCAATGATTTGAACTTTTGCCCATCTTCCAGACAGATGAGATAATCTGGCTGAATGGATTTTTTAATCGATACTGCTGGCTTATATTCTTCTTGTGGAGGCGTACTGGCCTTCACCGCAGCGGTATTGAGAGCATCATAAACTTCGCTAATAATGTGCGGTAGTTCAGCAGCTCCAACTGTGTTGTGTGAGACATAAGCAGCAACGACGTCTGCTGCCAGATGTACCAACTCTGTCTGTTCGAGATATTCTTCCATTTTTACTCTGCTTTCTTATTCATCAGATGTCCCCGAAGTCAGCCATTATTATTATTTCGGCTGACCGATCCCGTTGATCCGCGACTGTTACACTAAAGTCTTTATTGAGCCTTTCAGGCGAAATATAACAAAAACCGACAAATCCCTAATGTATTTGCTTCTATTAATAGCCAAACAAATCAATCGGGCTGCACATAGTTACACAATATAAAATATCAAATCAAGAGATACTATCATTAGACTTGATATTTTATCCACATCTACCTGTATTCGTCATTTTAACATGGTTATAAGCCACAAACATAAAGCGCAACACTTCAATATCAGCACTTCCATACCAAATATTAGAAAATACGAATTTAAAGTAAGTTGCACAGATGGGCACCCAAGATCAATGTATTAAAACACTGTTGTGGTTATTTATGATGCGACATATCGACCAAAACTGTCATCTAGTATAAAAACATCCCCCAAAAGGCATGTTAGTTTGAGATTTTGATGGTCTGTGCTTGGATCTATTTGAAAACGACTATGATCCCGGAATAGTCTGCAACCCTCGATATAGACTGTGATCTTGACAAAGGTCCTGTTGGGCACAGCCAAAGCAAGACAATCGGCACAAGAGCCTTGTATTTTGATCGAATCTGCGCACAAATCAGGGTCAAATACAGCAAGATTGATCTCCCGGCAAACCCCCTGCCTCCTTACCAGATAACCCGAACAGATTTTGAGAGCCCATATATGAGCAAAATGCCCGCAAACCCGCCAATCGCCGCAAAGCATCGCAAAACCACAACCGTTCATGGTCACCAGCTCAGCGATGACTATGGCTGGCTGCGCGCCGATAACTGGCAAGATGTGCTCAAAGATCCCAGCGTTCTTGCCAGTGACATACGCAACCATCTGGAAGCTGAAAATGCCTATACCAGCGCTGTCATGGCGAGTACGAAGGATCTTCAGAAAAAGCTTTATGAGGAAATGAAAGGTCGGATCAAGGAAGATGACAGCTCGGTGCCAAGTCCTGATGGTCCCTATCATTATTATTCGCGGGTCATCGAAGGGGAGCAATATCCACTTTTTTGCCGGCGTCCAGTTGAGGGAGGCGATGAACAAATCTATCTGGATGGCAACGAACAGGCTTCAGGGCACGCCTTTCACCAGATCCATGCCGTTTCGCACAGTCCCGATCACAAACTCCTCGCCTGGTCATACGACACGCAAGGGTCGGGCTATTGTACTTTGGTCATCGAGGAAATCGGCACAGGCAAACGGCTCGATACCGTTATTGAGAACACGGGCGGCGGCCTGTTCTGGTCGAGCGATACAAACTATCTGTTTTACGCCAAATATGACGACCACAACCGCATCCGCTGGATCTATCGCCACAAACTTGGCACCTCGATCAGCGATGATGTGATGATCTATGAAGAAGAGGACACCGGCTTTTTTCTGGGGCTCGGCGAAACCCAAAGTGGCCGCTTTATTCTGATTGATGCCCATGATCACGAAACCCATGAAGTGCGATTGATCGATGCCCAAAACCCTCTTGAGGCGCCAAAGCTCATCGCGGTTCGTGAAAAAGAACATGAATATTCTATCGAGCATGATGAAAGCAATGATCGCCTGATCATCCATACCAATTGCCAGGATGCGCAAGACTTCAAGGTCATGGCCGCACCACTCAGCGATCCGCGCCGTGAAAACTGGCATGATATTGTGCCTTACCAGCAAGGGCGCCTGATCCTCGATGTCGTCGCCATGAAGCGCCACCTGATCCGCCTTGAGCGCTGGAACGCCCTGCCGCGCATTATCATCACATCGCTTGAAAACGGAGAAGAACATACTATTTCTTTTGAGGAAGAGGCCTATAGCCTTGGCATGTCCCCGGGCTATGAATATGACACGGATCTGATCCGTTTTTCCTATTCCTCTCCCACAACTCCCTCGCAAGTCTTCGACTATGATATGCAATCAAAAGAGCGCACCTTGCGCAAAACCCAGGAAGTGCCGTCTGGGCATGACCCCAAGGATTATATCACGCGCCGCATTATGGCCCCCGCCCGCGACGGCGAGCAAATCCCCGTCACGCTACTTTACCGCGCCAGCACGAAAATCGATGGCTCCGCTCCCATGCTACTCTATGGCTATGGCTCCTATGGTATTTCCATCCCGGCAGGCTTTTCAACGGCCCGCCTTTCTCTCGTCGACCGCGGCTTTGTCTATGCCATTGCTCATATCAGAGGAGGCGAAGAAAAGGGGCGTGCCTGGTATCTGGATGGCAAGCGCTCAAACAAGAAAAACACCTTTCATGATTTCATCGATAGCGCCCAGTATTTAATCGATGAAAAATTCTCCAGCAAGGGCCAGATCATTGCCCAAGGGGGATCTGCTGGCGGCATGTTGATGGGCGTTGTCGCCAACTGGGCGGGAGAGTTGTTTGGCGGCATCATCGCGGAAGTACCGTTTGTTGATGTGCTTAACACCATGCTGGACGACACATTACCGCTCACACCGCCCGAATGGCTCCAATGGGGAAACCCTATCAAAAGCCGCGAAGAATATGAATATATCGCCTCTTATTCCCCATATGATAATGTGGAGACCAAAGCCTATCCGCCGCTCCTCGTGCTCTCAGGCATCGCAGACAGCGCCGTGACTTACTGGGAACCTGCCAAATGGGTGGCCAAATTGCGCGACATGAAAACCGATGACAGCCCGCTGCTTCTTAAGCTCAATATGGAAGCCGGCCATGGTGGCGCGTCCGGGCGCTTTGATTACCTCAAGGAAATCGCCGTTGGACAGGCCTTTGCGATTGAGGTGAAAAATCTCCAAAATACTGGTAGCTAGCGGGCAAACATAGTAACTATGGCGCAAATGTTTGGCGACAAGCCTCTGACAAATATGTAAAATATGGATCATTGGGCGAAATTCTGGAAACAGGTCGCCGTCGTTCGGCTTATCAGTGCTTAAATTTGTAAGGTTTTGAAACACATGAGTGACAAGGATTTCGTAGAAAAAGCGGCGCTGAAGGGGCTTTCTCGTCAAACCGATGACAAGCCAAAACCGTCCAGGAAACAGGCACTCCCCGAAAAGGGCAGCGCCGAAGCCGAGATCCACCGGCAAGCAGCAAAAGCTGCTGATATGCGTTTTTCAGAACCGGACTTGCCACAAAAAGGCGGAGCAGAAGCCGCCGTTCACAAACTGGCCGCCGAAGGTTCCAAAGCAGAAGAAGGTGCCGGACTTGGCTTCCTGGCCTTCGTTTTGCTGATACCACTTGCGGTTCTTGGCGTACTTTATACCTATAGTGGCGGACAACAAGGTAATATAAAAACCGCAGATAAAGGTGCCAGTACCAAGCCCATACCTGCTAAATCTGCTACAAAGCCTGCTACTGTCGCAAGTGCTAAACCGGGCGACAAAATCACCAGCCCCACAAAACCCGCCAAGGTGCCAACAAAAACAGCTGTGGCGCCCCCTAAGGTCGCTGCTAAAACAGCGCTAACGCCTGCGAAAACAACGACCGCGGCGGCGGCAAAAACAGCATCCAAAACTGATAAAGCTCACTGGAACTACAAAAACACTAATTGGGCCTCACTTGATCCCTCCTTCAAGACCTGTGGTACGGGCCACAGCCAGTCCCCTATCAATATCATCCCGAGCAACCCGCTGCCAGGCCCAGGTTTCGCGTTCAACTATGTCCCCACGACAGGCAAAGTGCTTAATAACGGTCATAGCATTCAGGTTGATCTGGGTAAGCCCGCCAAAACCACTGACAATCAGGTGCTGGTCAATGGCAAAGCCTATGATCTCAAGCAGTTCCATTTTCATACGCCTAGCGAACACACTTTTAATGGCCGCCGCGCCCCGATGGAAGCGCATCTAGTGCATAAAAATGCCCAGGGTCAGGTAGCTGTCGTCGCTGTCATGATCTTTGCGGGCGGACAAAATAAGCTGATTGATCAGATGCCAATACCCCCAAAAAAGGGTGATTACAGCACCAGCGGTGGCCCAAATATCAACCCCGCTTTATTGCTACCGCGTAACCGGCGCGCCTTTACATTCACAGGATCCCTGACCACCCCGCCCTGCACGCAAAATATTGGCTGGATTGTCCTGCAAACACCCTTGATGATTACCCCAGGCACCCTTGCAAAATTCCAGAAAACCATGGGCCAAAACGCGCGTCCCGTGCAACCCACAAATGGGCGCGGACTTTACGTCTCTCAATGAGATAAGTTGGAATTGACCCGTTCGATTTGAGCCGATAGAGATGAACCTAATCGAGCCTAAATCAATTGAAAGACAAACATGTCCCACAACAGCTTTGGTCACCTTTTTCGCATCACTACATGGGGGGAAAGCCACGGCCCGGCCATTGGCTGCGTGATTGATGGCTGCCCTCCCGGCATTAATATCACGGCAGAGGAAATACAGGCATTCCTTGACAAGCGCCGCCCCGGCCAGTCGCGCCACACAACCCAGCGGCGCGAACCCGATCAGGTCAAAATCCTGTCAGGCGTGTTTGAAGATGAAGACACAGATGGCCTGCGAACAACCGGCACGCCCATTTCACTGCTCATCGATAATGTCGACCAACGCTCCAAAGACTATAGCAATATCAAGGAAAGTTTCCGCCCCGGCCACGCCGACTATACCTACACAAAGAAATACGGTTTGCGTGATTATCGCGGCGGCGGGCGCTCATCAGCGCGCGAAACTGCCATGCGCGTTGCCGCAGGTGCCATTGCCCGCAAGGTCATTCCAGGGCTAAAAATTACTGGTGCTCTCGTGCAGGTTGGCGAACATAAAATCAATCGCGATAACTGGGACGATGAGCAGATCAATCAAAATGATTTCTTTTGCCCCGATGCCAAAGCCGCTGAGGACTGGGCTACTATTCTCGACAAGGTGCGCAAAGATGGCTCTTCGCTAGGCGCAGTAATCGAGCTGACCGCCACCGGCGTGCCGCTGGGCCTTGGCGCTCCGGTCTATGGCAAGCTTGATCAAGATCTGGCCTCTGGCCTCATGAGCATCAATGCGGTGAAAGCGGTTGAAATTGGCGCAGGATTTGACGCTGCCGCCCTATCAGGCGAGCAAAATGCCGACGAGATCCGCGCTGGCAAAGACGAGCCAGACTTTCTCTCCAACAATGCTGGCGGCATATTGGGCGGTATCTCCACCGGACAGCCAGTTGTGGCGCGTTTTGCCGTCAAACCAACCTCTTCTATTCGCACGCCGCGCAAAACCATCAATCGCGATGGCTCCGAAACGGAAGTTTCCACCAAAGGCCGCCACGACCCCTGCGTCGGTATTCGCGCTGTGCCCGTTGGCGAAGCCATGATGGCGCTGGTACTGGCCGATCACTATTTACGGCATCGTGGGCAAGTTGGGTAGTTGAATGACCTCGCCGGTCGGGCAGCCTTTGCGGCTGACAGCAGGGGATGATCCACTGCACCCCGATTTTACGGGTGAAAATGAATTGTAAGGCGAGTATCTAAATTGATTGATCTGGCCCCTCACCCC
>JAJRQA010000099.1 GCA_024280475.1 Alphaproteobacteria bacterium | reverse complement strand
ATCCCAGGGGCAGCCGGTTTCTGGCGTTCGCAGCGCGCTCATAATATCGATCAGCTTATTGATGTCGTTGGATGACAAGGCAGGTATCTCCATAAGTAACAAGATGCATATAGGCAAAAACCATCGAGCGATAACAAATTAATACCAATAGTATCAATGGGATAGATATATAGAAACCATTCGCATAAGAGATATTATGTAAAGCAAGTTATCGGCTATCCCGTATCTATTCGTAGTTCTGCGCAATGAACTCATTGAGCAATTGCACGCCAAAGCCTGACCCCCAGCTTGAGCTAATGTCGGATTTTGGTGATGCCATTCCAGTTCCTGCAATATCCAGATGTGCCCATGGCGTGTTGCCGACATAGCGCTGCAGGAATTGTGCAGCGGTGCTAGCGCCAGCAAACCGGCCGCCCATATTCTTCATATCGGCGATCCGGGAATCAATCAATTTGTCATATTTCTTGCCAAGCGGCATACGCCAAAGCTTCTCACCGGTTTTGTCGCCAGCTTTCAAAAGGCGATTGGCCAGGCGGTCATTGTTGGAAAACAAGCCAGCATACTCTTTACCAAGCGCGACAAGAATGGCTCCTGTTAGTGTTGCCAGATCAATCACCAGCCTTGGATTGTAGGTGCCAATCGTAAAGGTCAGCGCATCTGCAAGCACCAGCCGTCCCTCAGCATCGGTGTTGATGACTTCAATCGTTTGTCCCGACATGCTTGTCACGACATCACCCGGTCGCTGTGCTTTTCCGTCTGGCATGTTTTCCGTGAGGCCAATGACACCGATGACATTGGCTTTGGCTTTACGCAGAGCCAGTGTTCGCATGAGCCCCGTGACGCAAGCAGCGCCTCCCATGTCACCTTTCATATCTTCCATTCCGCCAGGTGGTTTGATGGAAATGCCGCCGGTGTCAAAGGTCACGCCTTTACCCACGATGGCCAAGGGTTTTTCCTTGGAGTTCTCGGCGCCGTTCCATTGCATGATCGCCAGACGCGATTCGCGCTCGGATCCCTGTCCAACGGCAAGCAAGGCGTTCATGCCCTTGGCGGCCATTTCGGATTCATCAAGGATTGTGACATTGACGCCCAGTTTTTCAAGCTCTCTGGCCCGTAGAGCAAATTCTACTGGTCCCAGTATATTGCCCGGTTCGTTGACAAGGTCTCGCGCCATGAAAACACCAGCGCGCAAGGCATCAAGAGATTGATAGGCCTTCGTCACTTTCTTGGGATCGCGACAAGCCAGAGCAAGTGTTTTGATCTGGCCTTTTTTATCAACGCTTTTGCCTGTGGTTTTGTAGAGATTAAAATCATAGCGTTTCATCAAGAACCCGGTTGCGATGGCGGCAATATTTTCGGCCCGAAAAGCCAGGTCTTTGCCTATATCCTCGACGAGCACGGTCACGGTGCCAGTGGGATCGCTTTTTACAAGGCCGCTAACCCGGCCTCCCACCTTCATCCAATCGCTAGTCTCTTCAATGCCTGCATCGCCAAGTCCAAGGATAATCAGTCGCGATAGCTCGAGATTGGCTGGAGAAACGATCTCAACGGAGTCATTTTTTTCCCCCTCGAAAGAAGACACGGCCATGGCCTTGGAAATCTGCCCACCGCTTTGCTTATCCAGTTTCTTTAAGCTTGCGCCCCATTTTTTCTTACTGGCAACCAGCAGGACGATGGTTCCAGTTTCGGGGATCTTTTGATCAAGGAACTCAACTGCGATTTGGGTTTCCATACTGCCTCCAGTTTGTGTGTTAAGCGGGGGTCGCGCCGATCAGACTAATGCGTGCCCATGTGTGATATTGATAGCGTTTAAGCGTCTAAATTAGAAGGGTTTTAAATATAGATTGGCTGCCAGCCTAATGCTTTAGCACCCCGTTGCAAGTCGAAATAAGCAGTTTTGTCCCATTTCCAACAACTTGTCATGTTGTTGGCTATATAAAGAACTCTTGGCTTGATCAGTTTTGCCAGTGTTCGTAAACTTAAGGATCAGTGCGATCCCGCCCTGTTTTGACGAGCCAAAGGTTTTTTGATGGGTGTCTATAGCCGATATGTATTTCGCCAGACCGGTGGCGCAGTTGTCATGATCCTGACAACGCTGATGGTTATCATATGGGTTTCTGTGGCGCTTAAAGATATCAAACTGATGACCAGTGATGGACAGACACTGGGTGTATTCCTGAAAATGACAATGCTTGCCATGCCGCAGATTATTGGCATTGTCATGCCCATGGCGCTACTGATTGCCTGTATTCACAATCTCAACAAGCTCAGTGGTGACAGCGAGATTATCGTCATGGCGGCGTCAGGAGCGGGGCGTTGGAAATTTGCCTCTCCCATGTTGCTCCTGGGATTAATCGTCATGTTGCTGATTTTGGCAAATAATGCCTATGTTCAGCCAACGGCACAGAGAGAATTGCGTAGCTATATTATCAAAGTCCGCACGGATCTGATTGCTCATGTATTGCAGCCGGGGCGCTTCACGACTCCCATAGATAATCTCACATTCCATATTCGGGCGCGAGATGACAATGGTGATATTCTAGGGTTCATCATGCATGATTCAAGGGATGACGATCAGGTCATGTCTTATATGGCGAACCGTTCGCAACTGATAAAACAAGACAAGAACGCCTATATGGTCATGTATGATGGACATATCCATCGGCGTACGTCGAAAAGTCCCGATGTACAGGTGATTGCCTTTGATCAATATATTTTTGATTTGTCCCGATTTGGCAGTGGTAAGGGGGACAAGGTGTATTTCAAAACATTTGAGAGCTATATTGGAGAGCTCTACTCACCGTCTCCT
>JAJRQA010000098.1 GCA_024280475.1 Alphaproteobacteria bacterium | reverse complement strand
GGGCCATTTTGTCAGGAGAGACTGCCGCAAAATGAGCGAGCAACCGTTCCAGCGTATCTGGTCGGCTCGAAGTGCCGCCGTCCGAACCGCTTTGAATTTTTGTATTGCTCATCTGTCGCTATTCCACCCAAAAGCGAATCGTCAAAATAACCTGTCTATTTGGTATCAGGTTGTTGCCAGATGGTGTCAAGTCGCAATCCATAAAGCGAGCTATTTGCGGGGTGTTTTAAATGCGACCAGATAGCCAGCCATTGCCCTGGCGTGTGATAAAGCGGGATCACATAATTGCCAGACAGCAAGACCCGGTCAAGCGCCCGGACACTGGAGACAAAATCCTTGCGCGATTTCGCCATTAGCAGGGCCGTGATCATGGCATCGGCAGCGGGATTTTTAACGCCTGCAAAATTATAACTACCCTCACTATCTGCAGCTTTTGCGCTCCAGCGAAAGCTTTGCTCATTGCCCGGTGACAAGGAGGCCCGCCATTCATTGTCGGTCATATCAAAATCGAACGTATTTTTACGTTGTTGGAATTGCGCGCTATCAACAACGCGCACCTCCGCCTTGATCCCGATAAGTTTCAAGGCCGCGACATAATTCAGTAGCAGGCGAACCTGATCTTGTCTGGCCGTCAAGATTTCGAAGGTGAACGGCTTGCCGGTCTTCTTGTTGACGAGCACCGCGCCCTTGAGAATATAGCCAGCCTTGATCAATAATCGCAGGGCCTTGCGCCTGGCATTGCGATTTCTTCCAGAGCCATCGCTAACAGGGGGCTCATAACCTTGTTCCAGAATTGCCTTTGTGACGGCGCCGGGGTATTTGGCCAACAATGATTTTTCATACTCATCGGCTGACTTTCCCCCACTTGAGAGTTCTGAGCGATCAAAAAAGCTGCGGGTCCTAATATATAAATTATGATAGAGATTGCGATTGATCCATTCAAAATCAAATATCAGTGTCAGGGCCTTACGGACATTTCGATCAGCAAAAACAGGGCGTCTGGTATTAAACACAAGGGCGTTCATGCCAGATGGTATGGCAAGTTTGATGGTCTGACGTTTGACCAGGCCTTTTTTCATGGCCGGGAAGTCGTAGTCTTTGGCCCAACGATTTGGATCTCGCTCCAGCCGAATGTGATGCACACCTTTTTTAAAGTCCTCGAACAGGACATTGGCGTCACGATAAAAAATATGTGAGAAAAAATCGAGATTATATCGTCCCTTGTTAACGGCCAGGTCACGGCCCCAATAGTCAGGGTTGCGCTTGAATGAAATGCTGGAGCCTGCATCTATTTTATCAACAAGGTAGGGACCGCTGCCGGTGGGAGCCTTAAGTGTGGTTTTTTCAAAACTATCTTTGGAATAGATGTGCTTTGGCAATATGGGCATCAACCCCATGATCAAGGGCATCTCTCGATCACCTTCGGGCTTGAAGATGAATTTGACCGTATCTTCGCCGATCTTTTCAACCTTTATGACCTTGGAGTAATAAAATCGGTGATTGGGACGCCCCAAGTCTCGTAACAACTCGTGAGAATGAATGACATCATCAACCGTTACTGGCTTGCCATCTGAAAACCGGGCCTTTTTATTCAACTTGAAGGCAACCCAGCTTCGATCTTCAGGCGTTTCAATCGCTTCGGCCAACAGCCCATAGAGCGAAAATGGCTCGTCATAGGCACGCGTCATCAAACTTTCAAAAACATAATTGCGCAGATTTGGAGCTGGTCGACCTCGGACAATAAACGGGTTCAGACTATCAAACCCGCCAACCGCGCCATAGACTAACCGCCCACCCTTGGGTGCATCTGGATTAACAAAGCCAAAATGTTTGAAGTCGCTGAGATGTTTGAGGTTACCATGCATGGAGATGCCGTGTGCGGGGGCAGCAAAGGCCTTATGCGCAGCAATGCCAGATTGGGCAGATACCAGCACGCCAAGCAAGATCAGGAATGAAAGGGTTTTCATAGGGTGTTTTCTAATTCTTTATAATCGAGCGTAACAAGGGTCCATCAGTGGAGATTATCATGTTGGTTGATTCGAAGACTATCAACAGGGGACATTATCGAGTATTCTTTTGGCAACATTTCGGCACCGGTTGGAACCAGAAATTGCCATAGCGGCGAGTTTTTGTTGATAGCTTGTTCATATGAGGGGTCTTTGCCACGTCTTCGCCTTATTTGGATGCGCCTGAATTCACTTATATCTAACAGTCTCACCTTGAAGGAGGAGGGGCCAAGTTCATGCGGACTAGATCGTTCGCAAAATGCAACGACACAAAGAATGAAACCCGACAAAATTTCGGGGGGAAATGAAAGGTTGAATTGAATGACCAATAATCAAACTGCCAGCAAACGGCCCGCCAAGGGTCGCAATGGCTTTGCGCTCGTCCTGGCTGCGATGATGGCGCTGGGAGCCTTTGGGGCACCTGCCTATGCACAAGATGCTGCCAAGAAGAAAAAGGCTGCGGCCAAGGCATTTAATCCCTGGACAAAACTTTGCTCTGTAAAAACCAAAAAACAGCCAAAAGTGTGCGTGACGCGCATTGACGGCCTTGGGGGGGCCAATCTGGTTCCTTATGCACCAGTTGCGATCGAACAGATCGAAGGTGCCGGTGATGCCTTGATTGTCACCTTTCCACATGTCTGGCTCGTTCCCGTTGAGTTCAAGGACCCCAAAACCAAGAAATCAACTAAATCGATCCGGTTTATAGGGGCAAGATGGGCAATCAAGATGGGTGTCTTTATCAAAATTGATCAAAACAAAATTCATAAATTCAACTATGTCTATTGCGACCAAGCAAGCTGCGTCGCCCAGACGAAGGCCACCAAAGAGCTCATGGCTGAGTTGAAAAAAGGCACAAAAATCACCATCGTTGCTATGAATACCAAAAAGCAGATGCCACGAGCTTTCCCTCTCAAAGGATTTGGTAAAGCCATTGAGGGGAAACCCTCTGATGGAAAAGAATGGCAAAAACGAATTGGCTATGTCCGCAAGCAGCAAATTTCGCTTGTGCGAAAATTTCAAAAAGCCGAAATGGAAGCTGTTAAAAAACTAAAAGCAGCGCAAAAAAAGAAATAGATCTTAAGATCTTATCGTCAATGAAGCTCCGACTTTGACCTGATTAAAAAACAGGACAAGTCGGGGCTTTATTTTTGCCTGATTGCGAGAACAGATCCGTCCAGCATCACGACCATTTGCGGTTTGACCACATCCATTGCTCGGGAACCTCTGTGATCCATTCTTCGAACTGGCTTTGCATAGCTGCCGTAACGGCTCGTATATCAGCTTCTTTATCGTCGCTAAAAGGCACTTGCAGTTCTTTCATTTCTACCTTGAAACGTGATTGCGTGCCAATCCGGATGCAGCGACCAACCCATATACGGCAGCCAAGACGCCTGGCCAGCATGGCGGCAAATTTTGATGAAGAGGCAGGGTGTCCGAAAAATGGCACTTCGATGCCGCGCCTGTCGTAAAGATCGGCAAGCATGCCAACGCGCCCGCCATTGCGTAACATGCTACCAATCTGCCTTGCTGTATTATGACCGGCATATTTGTTGATCTTCCCCGCGCCACGTGAAAACATTCCTGCGGGATAAAGGCGCTCGCGCTGCTTGCGCAAATAAGCGTCCACATATGGATTTGAAACCAGCCTGTAAACAGCTGCAGACTGGATGTCGGCGACAACCAGTGGCCAGGTCGCCAATTCCCAGTTGCCCGTGTGCAGTGAGCAGCAAATGAGGGAGCCCATTTTATCGCGATAGCGCTCCAGAACCTGCCCGTTGACCACTTCAATGCGGTCGGGTTGTTCTAATATACGGTCTAGTTGCATAGTCTCGACCATCACCCTGCCAAGATTGGACCAGGCCTCAAGAGCTATCAGTTCTCGCTCTGCGTCCGTCTTGTCGGGAAAGGCCTTGGCCAGATTATCAAGAGCACGTTGATGGCGCCGTTTACCCATCGGGGCAAGTTTGCGCCATGTCGCAGCTGATATCGGCACGGCCGTATCAAGAGGAAGCAGCCTTACTGTCCCGATAACCAGACGCAAGGCAAAATATTCAACGCCATGGCGAAGTTGTGTGAGAAGGGCCATCAATACCTCAATTATTTTATGGCATGCCAACAGGTTGGTTCAACATTTCCAATATGGATTCCAATGTCAATCAAATAGCCTAAATGGCTGGCAAGGAGTTAACGTGAATGCATTAATGGGGGAAGATTGCTTTGCGGGGCAATTCCTTCGCGCATGACGGCTTTACGCAGCGGCGGGATGAGTTTTAGCAAATGTACCCCAATCGCTCTGGTGGCCTGCAAAGGAGGAAACCAGCCATGTATCAACGAGCGGTTGAGAAAATCGACGGTGAATGTCCTGCTCATAATATCGCCGCGTCGTAGCTCGTCATAGCGAGCAATGACTTGCGCACTCCCAGGGTCCATTGCGCG
>JAJRQA010000097.1 GCA_024280475.1 Alphaproteobacteria bacterium | reverse complement strand
GGCGTTCTTGTCATTTTTATCGTGCTTTTATTTCGCGTTTTGTCTCCTCTCAGCATCATCAATATTTCACGCAACAATATTATCATCCATCTCGATGCCTTGAGTGAATATGACCGATTGTTCCGCCTCTCGCAAAAGGCTGAAGATAAGAATGGAGATGTCATCACAAACCGGTTTGCACAGAATATCGTGCTGGAAAATGTAAGTTTTGCTTACGATGACAATGGGCCTGATGCCATCAGTTCATTTGATCTGGAAATTCCCAAAGGCCAAATGGTTGCCATTGTCGGTTCTTCGGGATCAGGCAAGTCGACGCTGATCAATTTGCTCACTCGCCTATACAGACCTGATAGCGGACGTATTCTGATTGATGGTATTGATCTCAATGATCTTGAGATAGAATGTTGGTGGCAACGTCTTTCCACCGTTACACAAGAAGTCATGCTCATAAAAGATACCATTCGGGCCAATATCATTTTTGGCATGGACGGCGAGGTCGGGGAAGATAAAATTCGCGCTGCTTCTGTGAAAGCGTCTATTCACGACTGGATCGACACCCTGCCAAAAGGCTATGAAACGGTGCTTGACGATCACGGCAATAATCTGTCAGGCGGGCAGCGTCAGCGGCTGATCCTGGCCAGAGCTTTTGTGCGCAATCCTGATATTCTTATCCTTGATGAAGCGACCAACGCTCTTGATAGCCTGACCGGCAAGGCGGTTCAGCAACAGATTCTGGCCATGAAGGGCAAAACAACACTTATTGTCATTGCCCATCAACTTTCGACGGTGCTCCGTGCCGATACCATACTTGTGCTTGAAAATGGCCGGATTGCTGAGCAGGGATCGCACACCGAACTGATCGCCCTGGGCGGTATCTACTGGCAAATGATAGAACAGCAGTCCCTTGGCCTCATTGATGACGAAACTTCTGAACCTGTCGGAGCTGATTAATGGTCCAGAGCAGGAATTGTTGTAATATTTACAACTGTCATGGATATCCAATGCTGCCTGTAACAACTTTTCCGACAATGGGTCAATGGTGGGTGGGGTCGCATTCTATTGAGCCTGATGGTTTATGAAACAAAAAAAAATCCTGTTTTATATCGACAATCCGGGACAGATTGGGGCTATGGCGGCCACCGCAGAGGCATTACAAAAACGCCTGGATGCCCGTATTATTTGGTTGCTGGTAGACAGCAAGGCTCATTATAGTGATCGTATCGCTGAGTTTGAGACTTACGATTTTTCAATACTGTTCCGCCCCCTTGACGAACTGACGGCTTCCTGGCTTCCTTCGTCCTTGGCGCAGGAAAATGCCCTGTATTATCAAGCAGCCGCCAAACGGTCTCCTTTGCGTTCGTGGTTGATTGGTGCCAGATACAAGATACGCGGCTACAAGATGCGCTGCGAGCAATTGCAGTTCGAGGTGTCGCGTCGGCTTAACAGGTGGTGCATATCATTTTCGAAATTGGTGAAGAAAACCCAAGCGAACCCGAGCCTTCGCCATGTTGAATTCAGGGTTTGGCGCTGGAAATTTTCATTTTCTGTAACTCGCGTTGGAAATAAGAAGAAATCTGTAACTCACGTTGGAGATAAGAAGAAATCTGTAACTCACGTTGGAAATAAGAAGAAAAAGGAATGGCTCTATCCCCGCGTTAAATTATGGGGAGCTCAATACAGGTCTGCCGGGCAGACAGCCTTCGTGCGAACGAGAAAAACCGTTCAGGGTTTTAGATATTGGTATGGAGCAACGCGGTCCATCCGCAGCTTTGTGCAGGCTATCGATCCCGATCTTATCATTCTCTCGGAAGACAATATTGAAACCTATACACGGATATTTGTGGCTTATGGTGCGGAGCAGAAAATCCCCAGCATTTTGCTGCCAACAACTATCCCCAATCCTCTTGAGGCCGCACAATTCTATGAAAGTAAGCCAGGGCATCAAATCAATAATTTTCTAAAGCGTAGATTGTCACAAAAAAAGTGGCATTTCAAGCATGGCGACAAGGAGATGCTGCGTCTTCCTCTCCATAAAATACTGGCGCTTGAGGCTCTTGGGCTATCAACACCAGCTCCCTGGATTCTCAATCGCGGTTCATCAGTAGCCATTGCGCTCGACAGCGAAATGCAGCGCGACCTTTATCATGATCTGGGCTTTCCCCCTGAACAACTCAAGGTCGTTGGTGATATGAATGGTCAGGTTCTTTTCGAAGGTATTAACAACAAGACCCAAAAGGTCAGGGATCTGTGTAAAAAATATGGACTGGAGCCAGGCAGGCCCTTGTTTTTGTGTGCCTTTCCTCCTGATCAATATTCCAGTAGTAACACCTCCCAGTTTGAATATTCCTGTTTCAGGGATATGATGGAAGCCTGGATGGATTCTTTTCATGAGATTACTGATCGTGCCAACATTCTTATCCGTCCTCACCCCCGGCTTGACCCCGATCAGCTTGCGCGCTATTCATCCGCCAGGTTGAAAATCTCGACTTTGCCTACTGTTGAACTGGTTCCCTTGTGTGATCTTTATGTTGCATCGATTTCGGCTACAATTCGTTGGGCCATTTCTTGTGGCATTCCAACTATAAATTATGATTGCTATCGTTATAAGTATGGTGACTTCAAAAGTGCAGGAGGGGTTATGGAGGTTGATCAACTGGATGACTTTAAGGCCTTACTTGAGCGATTTACCAGCGATCCGGAGTTTGCAATGGACCTGCGTGCCAAGCAGGAAAGTGTCAAGAGCTATTGGGGGATGGTCGATGACAAATGCTCTGATCGATTGTCGGAACTTGCCAGGTCGGTGATGGAAAAAACGCCCAGTCAAAGCGAGTTACGCTAATTCGACTAGAGGTGGAAATCGCTACTACTAAAGAGATGGAATAAATAATGGGACGTATTTTGGTAACGGGTGCCGATGGTTTTATCGGTTCACATCTGGTAGAAGAGCTTGTCAGACAAGGCCGGGATGTGCGTGCCTTTGTCTATTACAATTCGTTTGATTCCTGGGGCTGGCTTGATCGGGTCCCTGAAGAGGTCAAAAATAAAATCGACATTTTTGCCGGTGACGTGCGTGATGCCACCTGTGTAAAAACCGCTCTTGAAGGCTGTGAGGGTGTCATTCATCTGGCAGCTTTAATCGGTATTCCCTACTCCTATCATGCTCCTGACAGTTATATTCAGACCAATATTGTCGGTACCCTCAATGTCGTTCAGGGCGTGCGGGATCTGGGTCTCAAAAAAGCTGTTATAACCTCTACCAGCGAGACCTATGGCACAGCCCAGTTTGTGCCCATCACCGAAGACCATCCCATGGTAGGACAATCGCCTTATGCGGCTACAAAAATTGGAGCTGACCAGTTGGCTTTGTCCTATTTCCGCTCGTTCGACACGCCTGTAGCCGTGGCCCGCCCGTTCAATACCTACGGCCCGCGCCAATCCTCGCGCGCCGTGATCCCCACTGTCATAACCCAGATCGCCGATGGTCGCAGAAAGATCAAACTCGGGGCGCTGCATCCCACCAGAGATTTTAGCCTCGTATACGATACCGCCAATGGTCTGATCGCCATTTATGACTCTGATAAATCCATCGGTGAAGTGATTAATCTGGGATCGGCATTCGAAATTACTATCGGTGATACGGTTAAAATGATCGCCGAAGTGATGAACGCAGAAATAGAAATCGAAACGGATGACCAACGTCTGCGGCCCCAGAAAAGTGAGGTCGAGCGTTTGTTTGCCGAGAACAGCAAAGCTCTTAGATTGCTTGACTGGCGCTATGAATATGGCGGTCTTGAGGGGCTGCGTAAAGGTCTGGAAATCACTGCTGATTGGTTTTCGGACGACAAAAATCGTGCTTTTTACAAGATTGGGCACTACAGCATCTAGACCACAATACGGAAGAACCCAGGAATGGCAGAAAAATTGAAGAATACGATTCTTGAGGCCGTCCGCGAAGTTATCCCTGACAGAGGAAGGGTCGGGTTGCATGAACCCGAACTCAAAGGCAATGAGGCTGCCTATCTTACCCGCTGTATTGAGAGTAACTGGGTTTCCTATCTTGGCGAATATGTTGAGCGCTTTGAGCGCGAACTGGCCGAATTGACCAATACAAGCCATGCTATTGTGATGGTCAACGGCACCGTTGCGCTGCATGCCGCTCTGCTTGTGGCTGGTGTAGAACCCGGCGACGAAGTGCTGGTGCCCTCCCTGACCTTTGTGGCAAGCGCCAATGCCGTCAGCCACTGTCAGGCCATACCGCATTTTGTTGACAGCGAAGAACGCACACTGGGAATAAACCCTGATGCGCTGCAGGCCCATCTTGAGGAGATCGCAGAGTTACGTGATGGTGTATGTTATAACCGTCATACGGGACGGGTCATTCGCACCGTCATCCCGGTACATATATTCGGCCATCCTGTGCGCATGAAAGAGTTACAGCAGGTGGCGAAAAATTTTGGCCTCGTCATTGTTGAGGATGCTGCTGAATCTCTTGGTTCAAAAATGAACGGACGTCCACTCGGTGGAGATGGACTTATGGGCGTGCTCAGTTTCAATGGCAACAAGATTGTCACGACAGGCGGTGGCGGCGCGGTTGTTACCAATAACAAAACGGTTGCCGCACGCCTAAAACATTTGACGACAACGGCAAAAACAGCGCACCCTTATGCCTTCAATCACGATGAGATCGCTTACAATTATCGCATGCCCAACATCAATGCTGCGGTTGGTTGTGCCCAGCTTGAACAGCTAGATGATTTTATCGCTCGCAAGCGCAAACTGGCCGATCGCTATGCGAACGCCTTTGCATCGCTTGAAGGTGCTCAGTTTTTTAGCGAACCACACGGAGCATCCAGTAATTACTGGTTGAATGCCATTTTGCTTGATGATCAGGATATCAGCGCGCGCAATGAGGTGCTGGAACATCTGATCGAGGCGAAACTTCAATGCCGGCCGGTATGGACGCCGATGCATCAATTGCCGATTTATAAATCAGCACCGCGTGCCAGTCTTTCTGTTTGCGAGGCGATCGCTGCCCGACTGATTAATCTTCCCAGCAGCCCTTTTCTTGCCGACAGAACATTAACTTCAGAGGAATAAAATCATGAAAACAGTATTGGCCGGCCTTGGCCGTATGGGATTGCGTCACTACGAGGTCTTACGAAGTCTTGACCTTGAACTTATCGGCGCAGCCGACCCATTTGAACAAGCGCGCGACAATGCTGTGGAGGCCGGAATTCTTAAGCATCTTTTGTTTGAGGATGCTCTGAAAATGATTGAAGAGACTGGTCCGGAATGCGTCATCGTCGCAACAACGGCTCCCTATCATTGCGAGCTCGTTTGTGCCGCAGCTAAAGCCGGTGCCAGGGTCGTGATGTGCGAAAAGCCCATGGCAGTTTCTCTGGCCGAATGTGATAAGATGCTTAAAGCTTGCAAAGCCTCTGGTACCCGGCTTGCTGTCAACCATCAAATGCGCTTCATGGAACAATACACTTGGGCAAAAAAGATTGTCTCCGGGGAGGCGTTTGGCGGATTGTCCGGTATCAGTGCGATGTTTGGCAATTTTGGTCTGGCCATGAACGGCTCACATTATTTCGAAATGTTTCGCTATATGACCGATGAAACTCCGGTCAAGGTTTCAGCCTGGTTCTCCAGGGATACCGTGCCAAATCCGCGCGGCGAGCAATTTGTCGATCATGGCGGTTCAGTGCGCCTTGAAACCGCCAGTGGCAAACGTTTTTACATGGATGCCAGCACTGATCAGGGACATGGCATGTTTGTCTCTTATGCAGGGCCCAATGGTCGTCTCGACATCGACGAACTGGCTGGTCATGCGCGCCTTGTCTTGCGTGAAAAACAACACCGTCATCAACCAACGACCCGCTATGGCATGCCTTATGAAACAACTGTCAAAGACATCACGCCCGCTGATGCGGTAGCTCCGACCCGTTCAGTGATGGAAGCCTTGTTAAAGGGTGAAAATTACCCCGATGGCGAAATCGGGCTAATGGTACTGGAGCTGCTGGTCGCAGCCTATCTGTCTCACGAACAAGATGGCAGGACAATCGACCTTCGGTCGACTGAGTTGCCGCGTGATCGGGTTTTTCCGTGGGCCTGATGAATGGCAAATGATCACTCGACTTCTATTGATTTTAATCACGCGGTCCTTGACTGGGAGACAAAGGATACCAGTCATGGCCGCTGGCGGGTGATTGCCTTGGCGGCGAAATCAGAAACTGCCAGTGACGTAGAAAAGCGCTTTGTTCTGACCCCTATGGTGATGGCTGGCAATGTCTATGGAGGCGGAAGACTTCCCGTGAACCCTGCTTACAGCTATCAGTTTGCAGCTTCGACAAGCCGCCACATCATTTTTCGGGATTATGGCGCCGGCTCTCCTCCGCAGGATACGGCTGATGTAAATAGCCAGCTGTTCACGTCCATTAAAATCTCCCTGCCGCAGCGTTGTGCAAAACGTATTCTGCCAGAAGGTTTAGCGCCTGAACCATCTGTTGCCAACTGGCCGCTAAGCGCCCGCATATCAATGCCGCTCACCGGCAAAAAGGGCTGGGTTCTTGAATTTCCGATCAACCATATCAATTGTACCAACAAGAAAGGGGCTTTGGAATTTCAGGTTGAAACCGGACCTCTTCTGATCCCGCAAGAAGCGGTTGTTGCATCGGAATGTTCCAAAATGGGTGGTTTTGTTCTGGCCTACATATTTTTCAACCGATTGGATCAGGCAGATCTGCTTGTATTTTCGCCAACAACAAGCGCTGGTTTTCCTCGGAATTTCTCGCGTTATCAACGGCTGGACAATATTGAGATCACGCTTTTCGGAACCCCGGATGGGCGTCGTTGTGATGAAAAATAGTGGTTTATTGGCAATCTTATCCCCCTAATCTGGTCCGCTGTTAATGTGAATAGGAAATTTTCAATTTTATTCACCAGGACTGATTTACATGGAGAAGACACCGAACTTATCAATTCCCTATCTGGCGGCTGCACAGGCTCAAAAGCATGTAACGCACAATGAGGCTATCCGCTCTCTTGATGCCCTCGTGCAGATTGGTGTGCAGGACCGCGACCTGACCGCACCGCCTGCCGCACCCGCCGAAGGGGACCGCTATATCATTGCTGCAACTGGCACGGTTGAGTGGTCCGGCAAGGACAATGAAATTGCCGCCTTTCAGGACAATGCCTGGATGTTCTATGCGCCGCAGGAAGGCTGGCTGGCCTGGGTGGCGGATGAAGACAAGCTGTTTGTTTTCGATGGAACCGTGTGGAGCGAAGTGTCGGGTTCGGGAGGCGGCTCTGTCAATCCGGTGGCGCTGGTGGGGGTCAATGCCACGGCAGATATGACAGACCGTCTGTCGGTCAGTGCGCCCAATTCTCTTTTCAGTCATGAAGGAGCCGGCCACCGTTTGAAAATCAACAAGGCAACGGCCACAGATACCGCCAGTTCGCTCTATCAGACCGGTTTTTCGGGCCGCGCCGAGATGGGTCTTGCCGGTGATGATGATTTTCATTTCAAGGTCAGCCCTGACGGTGTGATCTGGAATGAGGCGATATTGATTGACAGGAATAGCGGCGCTGTGACTTTTCCCAACACGTCTTTGGGTTCGGGAGGAGGGGGCGTCAACCCCAGCAGGCTCATCAATGGGGACTTTCAGATCAATCAGCGCGTTTTTGCCGGAGGGGCTCTGGCGGCTGGAGCTTATGGTCATGATCGCTGGAAAGCGGGGGCTGGCGGGGTCGATTATACAGTCGCCGGTTTTGGTGTGACATTGACAAGCGGCACTCTTGAACAGGTGGTCGAGCCGCTCTTGTGGGGCTATGACGATCTTGCCTCGAGCGGTGTGGCAATTTCGGTTGAGAACCCGACCGCCGATCTGAACATTACATTTGGCAGCGCTTCGGGAACCATTACGGCCGGGTCGGGTCGCCGCTCTGTTTCCCTTGTTACCGGTGCAGGTGATAGTGGAAATCTCACCCTGAAACTGGGCCTTGTCGCCGGGGCCGCCACTTTCGGGCGTGTCAAGCTGGAACTGGGTGCCATAGAAACAGGTTGGCAGGCTCTTGCGCGCGATCAGGAACTGGCCCTGTGCCAGCGTTATTTTCAAACAAGCTATCCAGCCGGCATTGCAACGGGAACGTCAATCTATGCCGGTTCAACCTCCGTCATGGCAGTGTCCACCAGCCAGACCCAGCCGTTTAACTGGCACAAGGAAATGCGAACTGCGCCAGCCTTTTCGTTCTGGGCACCACAAACAGGCCCGGTATCGAGACTGACGCGGTTTTCCTCAGCGACAAACACCGGCATCCCGACGGCCACAGCGCCATCGACAACCGGTCTCGCCTATTTCTATTTGTCAAGCGGCTTCACCGCCAATGAAATCTACATCGTCCACTGGACCGCAGAGGCCGAGTTGTGAGGGGATTGTATTTGCCATCAACCATCTGAACGCGAACTGAGTAATCCACATGGGTGCAGGCTGGGATTTCGTCTGCTCGACTATAGCCACACAGGAACCATCTTGAAAATGGCTTTGAGGTCGACAACATGGTTGCTAGCCGCGGGGAATGCGGGTAAAAATGAGGTGAAGCGTCACTTCGAAATGCAATATTCGCTGTCCGATCGGTCATGCGCTTATATGCCGATATCTGACTGCGAGGCGAATGAAATGCAAACTGACGACACCGCCAATTATGACCGGGATGAAGTTTACCTGGAATCTGCGCCAAAGCAGCCCAAACATATGTTTGTGCATCTCGCCGATTTAATTGATAAGCGCCACGATTGTTCAAAAGAAATTTCGGTTCTGGACGTCGGATGCGCAAGTGGCGATTATCTCAGCTATTTCAAGGATAGATTTCCGGCCACGATTTGCGTTGGCGTCGAAATATCTCCCGCTCTGGTGGAAGTTGCTCAGCGTCGAATGCCAAATATGTCAATTGTCGTGGGCGACGCCAACAAGCTCGACGGAATTGACGACAATAGGTTCGACGTTGTCACCATGACAGGAACGCACAGCATTTTTGATGATTTTCGCCCTTCCTTTGATGCTTGCCTCAGGGTCGCCAAGCCGAAGGGACAGGTTCTGATAACGGGACTGTTCAATGATTATCCTGTTGATGCCAGAATTCATTGGCGCTATTCGGGCGAATTCGAAGCTTCCTGGCATCCCGGCTATAATCTGTTTTCCAAGAAGTCGATTGAGGTTGTTTTTAACGAAGATGACCGGATCGAGTCATTCAGTTATTTGCCATTTTCATTGCCTTTCGACCTCGAGCCGCAGGCTGACCCTATTCGCTCATGGACGGCCCCGGACTCCTCCGATCCAAGGCAGTTGGTTAACGGAATTATGCCGTTAAACATCCAAATTCTTTCCATCAATTTGCGCTAGCGCCTGGAGGGAACCTAGTGCGCGATATATCTCAAAGGCCGGACATAAACGCCCTGATCGAAGCGAATATCGCCAGATTTGCAAAATTATACAGGACCGGAAAATATGCTCCCCGCTATCCTGCTGAGTGGATTGTTCGTGCAATGGCTCAGCATGTTGGAAAACAGGTGCCGGGTGGGCAAGTTCTTGATTTTGGCGCTGGTGCAGGGAATAATTCGAAATTTTTTCACGAACTTGGTTATTCGGTTGTGGCTACCGAAGCGAGCGAAGAGGCGATTGAGCTCATTCGATCAACAGCTGGTCCTGATATCAATTCCGTCCTGATTTCGGCCATTGAACCTGTGTTGCCATTCGACGATGAAGCATTTGATATTGTCGTGGCCAACCAGGCCATTTATTATTTGGGTGGTAAATCACAAATTAGAAATTCATGTAATGAAATATACCGGTTATTAAAACCGGGTGGATATTTTATGGCCAGTATGATTGGCACATCCAATTCATATATAAAACATCTTGGTGATACTTATCCAGACGGCATTTGCGAAGTTCAATTTGAGGAAGGACACCGGATCAGCGGTCCCTCCGAATACCTTTATCCAGTTGAAAATGAAAAAAAACTATTAGAATTGTTCAACCAGTTTGAGCCGGTGACGACTGGCTATTACGATCATTCCATGTTCGATG
>JAJRQA010000096.1 GCA_024280475.1 Alphaproteobacteria bacterium | reverse complement strand
GAAAATTGATCACCAAAGAACAGCATGGCAGGATGCTGAAAAATGGCCGTTTGGCACAGATTTGAGACACCAGTGAGACTTACCCGGTCATCAAACTGTTTACGCCAGATGCTTCGGCAACATGGCTTTTATCAGAAATTGCCCCAGATAATCAGGACATCGCCTTTGGGCTTTGCGATCTTGGCATGGGCTTTCCAGAGCTTGGATCGGTGAGCCTGTCAGAAATGAAGAGCGTTCGTTGAGCTTTGGGATTGCCGGTTGAGCGCGACCTTCACTTCAAGGCAGACAAGACGCTGGCCGATTATGCCGACATTGCTTCTGAGAAGGGGCGCATCATCGCGTAAAGCATTTTTGCAGCTCTGGAGAAATCCAGGGCTTTTTATTTTTCTAAATTTTTGATTATGGAAATTACAAGAGAGCAGGTTGAAGAGTTGCAGGGTTATTTTTGTCCGTTCGGGCTTTTGGACCTGAAAGCGGCGATTGAGCATTGAAGCAGCGCCGGGATGAGCCTGCTTGATATTTTTGAAGCCATCGAGTACGACAAGGAAAGCTGGGGCCTGGATGATTTTTGCAAGATGGACCCGGTCTATTGTGTGCTGGACCACATTCTGCAAATGGCCAGAAACGAGATCGACGAGGTGCTTGGCTATGATTTCATCAATGACCTGACTTGCGGTCTAGAATTCAATACTCATGGCAACTTCATGTGCAGCAGCTATGATTTTTCTGATGAGGCCAAGGGCGAGCTGACGCAAAGGCTGGATGAGGCCAGTTCGGAGCAGTTGCGCCAGTTGCGAGACAACAGTTTTGTTGCCTATTTCCTCGAACAGGTCGAAATCGACATCACGGAGCCCACATAGGGGCTCATTTTTGTTTCTCTAGCTGATAACTTCATGTTCATACTACAATGCCTCAAATAAATCATATCAATCTGTTATCCGACCTCCAAATACGGTATTATCGAAGTGATTCTGCATTTAGTGCTGGTGTTGCCAAATCCTGCTTCGGCCTTGAATAGGGAAATAATATGAATTCGCATATCAACTGGGGTGATTTACAAAACGCCATCAATACAGTTAATTCCTCTAGGCTGTATACAGTCGACTTGTTTAATTCAGCTAATCAAAGCAAATTGAACACGGCTATCAAGACCGCCATGCTTCCTCAATATCGAATCTCGGAAATGCTCAGTTCATTGGATATGACCCACCAGAGCAAACTGAATGCAGCCTTTAAGACTGCCATGCTTCCTCAATATCGAATCTCGGAAATGTTCAGTTCGTTGGGCATGACCCATCAGAGCAAACTGAATGCAGCCTTTAAGACTGCCTTGCTTCCCCAATCTCGAATCTCGGAAATGTTCAGTTCGTTGGGCATGACCCACCAGAGCAAACTGAATGCAGCCTTTAAGACTGCCATGCTTCCTTATGAGGATATGGTTCGAGTTGTAAAATCACCCGTTTTTACCGAGTTGGCCAAATCCTCTCTTCACTCAAAATCTGATAGAGCGTTATTGGAGTGTTTTTCTTCAAAATCAGAAAAGTCGGCATTTTTGAACATAGCAACCACAGTAACTCAGACCGAAACCCAGGATAGCATCGAGTTTATTTCGGAGGCAGAATATCCCGAAATTAAATCAGTCCTTGATGAAATCATTCAAGATTCAATAGGTAAAGATATCGGCGAAATAAGAGCTTATATCGATGTTTTATCCGCACAGAAAAAAGACCATCTTAGGAATGCTGTACGGTACATATTAGACAAACTACTACTACCAATTATTATTGGACTTTTTTTACTCCAAGCTGGTTCTGAAAATCCTGACTATCTCATTATAATCAATCAACGCCCTGCGAAAATTCAACACATTCAGCTTGAAAAATGTCGCGTAGCATCTCATCACTCAAACCAACTTCTTCATTGTCAGGAGGTAAAAGAGAGAGTCTTGCGTGTACGCGACAAAAATTCGAAATCTTCAAAGGTGATTGGTAGGCTCACGAAAGGTTTTATCGTCAGAACTCTATATATCAAAGGCAAATGGAGCTATATTGAATACTACAGAAAAGATGAGTTGATCCCATATCGCGGATGGGTATTCAGTCGTCATATTCGATAGCTCAGTTTTCCAATTTGACGAACCGCTAAATCTGATTAATCTTCTGCCACTATCCCTAACCCCACACCATGAACAAAACAGCATTGCAGCGCCTGGAAGAACTGGCGCAGGACCAGAGCAACATCACATGAGCCGTTGCCCGTGAGGCCATTGACTATCACGACCCGGAAGCCTTTTTCTCTGACCTGTTCGAGCATGGCTGTTTGAGCGGCATGGTCAGCTCGCTGGTTTATTATACCCAGACCAAAGCCTTTTTCATTTTGCACTATGATGAGATTGAGAAACTGAGATCATCCCTTATGGATGACGACATCATGCCCGACCGGCCAGAAGGTGATCTTGCCAACTTTTTGTCCTGGCTGGCGTTCGAAGAAAAGGCCCGCGAATTGGTCGAGAATATTCTGGGGCTGGACCAGTAAGACCTGCTCATGACCAGCCCTCCTTTTGCCCCCTCATTTGGCGCAAAACCTCGCCGCTTTGTGTCCCCTTTGTGACGGGGTAACGCTGAGCGTCTGTGCGTTTGAGACGTTGGCGTTACGGTATGTTCAACTATCTTTTTTCTTTTTCACCCGCAAAAAACTTTCCTCATTTTCCGTTGATTTCGTTACAGTTTTTCGTATCCTTTGGGTACACGGATCAGGGCTTTTTTCTTCTAGCAAGATTGCATATTCCAACGGAAAGTGCCGCAGGTGTTCCAACGTAAAGAGGCGAGCCCTTTACGACGGAAACTGCTTACACCATTCCGATGGAAATGCATCTTGCCAGGGACACCCTGGACCCGCCGAGAGGGGAGCGCCCCTCTGGACACCCCCTTAATTCTAACAAGGCCAACCATGTCGCAAGCTGATTATCACAAAGCCTACAAGCGCCAATATTACAAGCTTAACAAGAGCCTCAGCGTCACCGTGTCGAACGATGATTACGAGACCTTGAAAGCGCGTGCCGATGAGTTGGGCATGAAGCCGATCCCGCTGCTGCGCGACATGGCGTTTTCGGTTTTGCATGACCAGGCCTTTGTGCCGGAGCTTGTCGAGACCGAGCTCAAAGAGCTGCGTTTTCTCATCCTCAACATCGCCAACAATGTCAATCAGATGGCTCATTACTCGAACTCTGTTCGAGGCATGATCGACGACAAGGGGCTGTTGCGCGAGCTGCGCCGTCTGGAAGAAAGCATCAGTGATTACACCCAGGGGCGATTGAGAAAGGCACCGCATGATCATTAAGTCGATGACCCGCAAAACCGGCTCATTTGCTCAGCTCATCGACTATCTGGACCGCACGGGTGTGAGGGAAGAATATCACATTTTTCAAAACCTCTATGAGCGCCAGATGGGGGACGTGTGCCGTGAGTTTGAGAATAATGCCACGTTGCTGCCCAAACGCAAGAACGGGGTGACGCTCTATCATGAGGTTTTGTCGATTGTGAAAACCGACGATTTGTCATTGGCCGAGCAGAAGGCGGCCTTGCGCGAAATCGCCCAGCGTTATTTGAAGAAGCGAGCACCGGAAAATATCGCCCTTGGCGTCATGCACGATGATGCCGTTGACAATCTGCACTATCACTTTGTCATTAGTGCCAATGGCTACAAGACGAGGAAAAGGACCAGATTATCGAAGGCACAGTTTGCCAGGGTTCAAAAGGAACTGGAAGCTCATGTGCTGGAAAACTATCCGCAGCTCAAACAGAAAGTCGCGATCAACAAGAAAGCCGAGCGCAAGCTCTCGAAAAAAGGCGCGGAGCTGAAACGCCGCACCGGGCGTATGCCGAAAAGGGAACAGATGATCGGCAGGCTCAATTCTTTGTTTGCAGCATCGAGCAGGACGGAGGCCGTTTCGCTGATGAGCCGTGAGAGTGTCGAGTTCTATCAACGCGGCAAGAATATCGGCGTGATTGATCTCGAAACAGGGAAGAGGCACCGCCTGAAAACGCTTGGCGTATTGGATGAGTATCAGAGTTTTGTTGAGCGTGTTGAGCTAACGCGCCTGAAAGCCCAGGTCAGCAAGGCTCAAAAAAGGCAGGAGGTGAGGGAAACAGACGCACAAACGCAAGGCGTCAGAAACGCTGAGCGTTCACCTCTGAAAGAGGAGCAGACAAACGCAGTCGAACGATTGAGACCAGAGACTATCACCGAGAATGCCAGGGCATTTGTTGCCCCCGAAACGGTTGAGAGAGAAAGAGAGGAAACCATCAATCGCCAGGAGGAAAGATCACTTGAAAAAATCCAGAATGAGCGCCGCGAGCAGATGAAGGATTTTCGAGCCGCTCGCACAGATGAAAACGCACAAACGCGCAAACGCTGAATACCCCAGCTGATGCGCCGGGTTAGAGGGCAGGCTTTGAGGCTTGTTCTTTGAGCCCGCACTATAAAACGCAGTTTAACCCGTAACCAACGCCAGAAATGAGGATCAAGCAATTGTCGAGAACTGTCGTAACCCTGCCCTTTCGCGGTCTTGCCAAGGTTGGTAAATTCCTGCTGGAAAACCATGCCTTGAAAACCCTGTCTGGCGCAAAATTCGCCAAAAAACGCGAATACAAGAATTATCTCAATGAGCGGAACAAAGGCCTTTTGCTGGATGGACAGTCTTTGCGCCTTTCTGAACGCGAGAGTTTTCAGAATGTCTGCCTTATTGCCCGTGTCGGGGCCGGTAAGACCTCACAATATATCATCCCCAATGTGCTCGACAAGGCGAGGCGCAAATGTTCCCTG
>JAJRQA010000095.1 GCA_024280475.1 Alphaproteobacteria bacterium | reverse complement strand
GCCACTCTTTCTTCTTGTATCTTTTCAGCCCGTAAACGATCATCGCTCAATACAAGGTCTTGGCGATCAAGCAGGCCAATGGCCGTATGCACGAGTTCCCCAACCACTTCCTTTTGCACCAAACGGCAATAGACAAACGATCCTTCACGAAAGCGCTCGATCAGGCCCGCCTCGTCAAGCAACCGCAAATGGCGCGAAATGCGAGGCTGGCTCTGGTCGAGTATAGTGGTCAGATCGGACACGTTCAGCTCGCGCACAGCTAATAAAGCGAGAATACGCAAACGCGTTGCTTCGCCAGCAGCCTTCAATGCCACCAATAGCTGATTTGTGCTGATCGCCTGCGCCACGAGAATTGAACCCTTTTGTACTCAAAATTGATATAAAGGTTTCTTTATGCGATTGAACCTGGTGATGCAAGACAAAACTCCCCACAACTATTAATAATTGCATTAATAATTCATGCACGTATATAGTGCACTGTCCATAAATATTGGATTTTATGCTACCCACGAAGGATCCCTCGAAATGAAAACATCAGCCTATTTCATAGATGATGCTCCCCTACAAATTCTATTTTTTGACAAGGATTCCAATAGTGGGCGCAACTTTTTCAATACAGGGCTCGGCACAGCCTGGTTTGACTATGATTTGCACCTGATTGGCGAGCTGGCTGAAGCAATAGAGTTTCTCCAGCCTGTCCAAAAGAACCGGCGAGCTCTCGATCTATTGTTTATCTCCAACACCGTCTGGTTTGAGGGAGGAGAGCAACTGGTTACGCATATCCGTGCAAGCCAGGATCTCGCTAAATTACCAATATATTGTGTTGCCTCATGCTCACACAAGCTCATTGTCAATGAGGCAAACTGTACGAATATGGACTGGCGCCAAGCAACCAATTGCGATTTATATGCAAAACATGCAGCCCAGCCCTTCGAACCCAATCTGCAGGCTGGTCATCCGGCCCATTTGCATGGTGTTTTGTGCGGCAACAATATTAATGAAGAGGTGACCAATATCATCAATACTATGAACGAGTACTGGTTCAACACCAAATAAGGTCTGACATCCAGACCATCCGCCCTACATTTCGCCAAAGACATCAGTCCCCGCTTTTGTTATAGTCCCGACCGGAACACTAAATATCAAATGGGACGGTCACTAAACATGAAGAATAACGGGCGCTCTGAACTGCTGATGCCAGCGGGTTCACTGGAAAAGCTCAAAGCAGCTATTTTATATGGGGCAGATGCCGTCTATATGGGCACGCCCGATCTTTCCTTGCGTGTCAAATCCAAAATGTCCCTCGAAGATATCGTTGAAGGCATTACTTTTGCCCATACTCGTGGCAAGAAGGTCTATCTGACGCTCAACCTGTTCTCCCACAACAAGGATATCGACAAGCTACCCTCTTATGTGGAGACGGTTCGCAAAGTGAAGCCTGATGGATTGATTGTCGCTGATCCCGGCGTTTTCAGCATGGTCAAAAAAGCTGCCCCCGAGCTGGAGCTGCATATTTCCACACAGGCCAATGTCTGCTCATGGCAATCCGTGCAATTCTGGGAAGACCTTGGCGCCAAGCTGTGTGTATTGGCACGCGAAGTTTCGTTCGAGGAACTCAAGGAAATCCGCGAAAAATGCCCCGATATCAAGCTAGAAACCTTCATTCACGGTTCCATGTGCATGACCTATTCCGGGCGCTGCCTGCTTTCCAATTTTCTCACCGAACGTGGGGCCAATCAAGGCGCTTGTGCCAATAGTTGCCGCTGGAAATACAAGGTGCACATGAAGATGAAGGACGGCACTTTGAAAGAGTTGCATCTAACAGAAGAAAATCTGGAGCTGTTTGAGTTCTTTTTGGAAGAAGAATGTCGCCCCGGCGAACTGATGCCCATCGAGGAAGATGACCGCGGCTCCTATATTCTCAATTCGAAAGACCTGTGCTTGATGCCAAGGCTTGATGAGCTACTGGCCATTGGCGTCGACAGTCTCAAGGTCGAGGGTCGCGGCAAGAGCATCTATTACGCTGCGCTGACGGCACGAGCTTATCGTATGGCCATTGACGACTGGTATGACGACCCCAAAAGCTTTGATCCCACACCCTACATGGCTGAACTCAACACCATTCCCAATCGCGGCTATACCCTGGCCTTTCATGATGGCCGGCTTACCAACTAGGGTCACAGCTATGAGATGAACTGGAATTTTGCCTCATACGAATATGCGGCGATTGTCCAGCGTGTTGAATCTGACGCCTTTATCATCCAGGTTAAAAACAAGCTTGTGGCTGGTGATGTTCTGGAATTCGTGTCCCCGACAAGACGCGACATCATGCTGTTGCGCATTTATGAATTTATAGACGCTTCGAGCGGGCGCACCAGCGACGTCGTACAGGCCAGCGAAAAACCCATCATACGCCTGCCCTTCGATCTGTTCGATCATGAAACGGTTGACGACTTGATACATGACTTTCCGGCCATGACGATCATACGCAAGGAAAAAGCCCTTACAGATGAACAATGGAGCCAGATCAAGCTCGACTTTGAGGCCGGTAAATTCGAACTGGGAGAAGGACAGGAAAAGCGCTATCTCGACAAACGAAATGATTTGATTACCGCTCTTGCAGACAAGCAAAACACTCGCGCCCCCAAAACCCGCCGTGTTGGCCTTGAGGGTTGCTGCGGTAAAGGCTGCAATGGCTGCTTGATGTTCTGGGACGACCCAAAATACGCCAAAGCGAGGGCTCTGTTGGCCAGTAAAAAACAAGGCGTCATGCTGGAGCGCAATATGCGCGAGGATTTGATTGAGGGATAAATTTTTATATCATGGCTGTTTGGAATTGCTCCAGACTCATGATAGGCAAGGGCAAAGCTGAGCGAACCCGTCACAAGGATCATCAAAACACCATGCTTGCCATTATATCTCCTGCCAAAAAACTCAAATTTGAAACACGCGATTCCGCGCTGGTCGCCAGTCAGCCGGTTTTTCCAAAAGATACCAATCAGCTCATCGCGGTGGCACGCAAGCTGACCCGGGCCGATTTGCGTCAGATGATGAAAATCAGCGACAAGCTGGCTGATCTCAACTATCAGCGCTTCCAGACTTTTCGCAAGTCGCCCAATGAAAACGAGACCAAACAGGCGGTTATGGCCTTTGCTGGAGATACTTATACAGGGCTTGAGGCCGAGACGCTCAGCAAAAAAGACCTGGTTTTTGCGCAAAATAATCTGCTGATCCTGTCGGGTCTCTATGGGTTGCTCAAACCCCACGATCTCATTCAGCCCTACCGCCTTGAAATGGGCCGCAAGTTAAAGACCAAGCGCGGTGAAACCATCTATGCCTTTTGGGGAGACCGCATTGCCAAACAACTGGACAAACAGCTCAAGGGTCACAAACACCCCATTATCATCAACCTGGCCTCCAATGAATATTTCAAGGCCGCCAAAACAAAAGCCTTGAAGTCACGCGTCATTAATATGGTGTTCAAGGAACAAAAAGGCGACGACCTTAAAATCATCGGCCTGTTTGCCAAACGAGCCCGTGGTGCTATGGCCCGCTATATGATCCAACACCGTATTGAGCGCCCCGACGATCTCAAGAAATTTGCGCAAGATGGCTACAGGCACCGCCCCGCAATGTCGGACGATGATCATTGGGTGTTCACAAGAAAACAGCCCTAAGGAACCGCTCATGACCTCGATGGAGCTTATCATCGGCAACAAGAACTATTCCTCATGGTCCCTGCGCCCGTGGATAGCCATGAAGGTCTTGCAAGTGCCGTTTATGGAAACGCTCGTCAAACTTGACGTCGAAAACCATTGTAAGGACTTGATTGAACACTCCCCATCCAAAAAAGTGCCGGTCCTCAATCACGGCGACCTGACCGTCTGGGACAGCCTGGCTATTCTCGAATATGTGGCGGAACAATATCCCGACAAAGCCTTCTGGCCCATTGACCCTGCTGCGCGCGCACTCGCGCGGTCAATCTCCAACCAGATGCACTCCAGTTTTACTGACCTGCGGAATGAATGTCCCATGAATATGCGCCGGCCCCCTGCGGCCATTGAGATCAGCAATGGTGTCAAACGAGATGTCGAGCAGATTGAAACCATTTGGCGCTCGGCTCTTGAAACATCTGGCGGGCCGTTTTTATTTGGCGACTTCACCATTGCAGATGCTATGTATGCGCCCGTCGTCAATCGCTTTTTGGTCTATGAGCTGTCATCAGATCCAGCAGCGCTCACCTATAGTGATACCGTAACAGCCCTGCCTTCCTGGCAAGAATGGGCGGCCTCAGCGCGCAGTGAGCAATGGACCATCGATCATGCGGAAGTTTAATTCATGGAATTTCTAGGACTTGAGCAACTCAGCGTCGGCATGCTGGCTTTGCTTTTTTGTGTGGCGCTTGTTGCCGGCTTCGTTGATGCTGTGGCTGGTGGTGGCGGGCTGATTGCCCTGCCCGCCTTATTATATACCGGCATCACCCCGTTGCAGGCCCTTGCCACCAACAAGTTACAAGGCAGCTTTGGCACCTTTGCCTCGACGCTTAATTTCGTGCGACATGGTCATATTGATCTCAAGAAAATGATCCCGGCGGTATTTTTGACCTTTCTGGGGGCGGCCGCTGGGACCTTCGCGGTGCAGTTGTTTTCGACAGATTTTCTCCGCCTGTTCATGCCCATTGCTCTGGTCGCCATGGTTTTGTTTTTCGCCTTGCAACCAAAGCTTGGCGAGCAGGATCGT
>JAJRQA010000094.1 GCA_024280475.1 Alphaproteobacteria bacterium | reverse complement strand
TTTTCAATTTGAATGCGGGTCGGCGTGCTAACGACATCTGGATGATTATAAAAACGAGAAACGGTCGCCGGAGAAACCCCGGCACGGAGCGCCACATCGACGATCCCGTGCGCCCCTTTGCGTGATCTTACTCGTTTTTTCATGCCTCAATACTGGCGCATAATGAAAACGTTTGCAATTATATTTTCATAAATTATCGTAAGGACAACAGGCTTAGATCGATTGAGATTAACGCGGCCAGTGAATGCAGAAAGGAGCATTGAGCAGATCATGGAATTTCTGAGTTATTTTGGAAATGTTTTTGAGCCGGTCTCGTTCATGCTGCTGCTCGGCGGGACGATTGGCGGTCTGATCCTTGGCGCAACGCCGGGGCTTTCTCCAACAATGGCTGTCGCCCTTTTGATCCCCTTTACCTTTCATCTGGCTCCCCATCAGGGACTTATTTTGCTGGGCGCGGCTTACACCTCAACAATTGCTGGCGGAGCGGTCAGCGCCATTTTGCTCAATATTCCAGGTGCCCCCGCCAATATCGCCACGGCTCTTGATGGCCATGAAATGGCCAAGCGGGGCGAAGGGGCCAAAGCGCTTCATTTATCGTTCATGTCGTCGGCAGTTGGCGGTGTTATAGGTGTTTTGCTGCTGATATTTCTGACGCCAGTGCTGGCCAAATGGGCGCTGGCATTTGGGCCATCTCATCTGTTCTGGATCGCTATCCTAGGTGTCACAGTGATTGGCACGCTTGATTCAAAATCATTCGTCAAGGGCTTGCTATCTGGGTGCATCGGCCTGTGGCTGTCGATGATTGGTTATGATGATATTCAAGGTGTGCAAAGATTTATATTCGCTGATGCGCTGACTGGTGGGATCAACATTATCGCAGCCCTCATCGGTCTTTTCGCAATTCCCCAAGTTCTGGAAATGTTTTCCAAAGGTCGCGCGCTAGCCGATATCGATGTCATTACCGTGCGCCATCAGTCTCTTACCGCATCATTTCGCGAGATGATCTCGAATATGCGCGCTTTGAGCATAGGCACGATCACCGGTTCAATTATTGGCATTATACCGGGCGTTGGCGGACAGATCGCTGGTCTGGTTGCTTATGACCAAACCAAGAAATTCTCATCCAACAGCCATAAGTTTGGCACCGGCCATCCAGAGGGAGTGATTGCTGCGGAAAGTGCAAATAATGCCATGGTCGGACCGTCCCTCATTCCCTTGCTCACCCTATCCATTCCAGGTAGTCCAACCGCCGCTGTTTTGCTCGGCGGGCTATTGATACATGGGATCTTTCCAGGTCCCGATCTGTTTCAAAATCATGCAGCTGTTGCCTGGACATTTATCGACTCGATGTTAATCGGCCAGTTCCTGATGGTGATCTTTGGTATCTATATTGCCAACCTGGCAGCAAAAATTGCCCAGGTCCCGCGCTCAATTCTAGCGGCTGGAGTTTTCATTCTGGCGGTCTTTGGGGCCTATTCGGTGCAGCAGTCCATGGGCGATGTGCATGTGATGATCGCGCTGGGGATCGGCATGTTCTTTCTTGAAAAGTTTGGCTTTTCAGCCGCGCCTCTGGTACTGGGGCTGATCCTTGGACCGATCGCTGAATCAAACTTTTTGCAGGGCAATCTCATCGCCGGCGCTCAAGACGGGCCAGCCATTTACTTCCTCACGGGCACGCTCAATCTGGTCCTTATTTCACTCGTCATCTTGTCCATCCTGTTCGCTTTCTGGTCGACGAAAAAAGCCAATGCGGCGCTTGCCAGATCAGAGCAAGGAGGCAGCGTATGAGCAATCAAAACACCCGCAACATACAACAGATCTCTGCCGCTGCCATGGTGCTGGTCGTTGCTGTTATGGTTGCCTGGCTGAGCTATACGCGTGAACCAGCATCAGCCTTTTTGTTCCCACGCTACATCTCCATTGCCTTTCTTATTCTATCCGTGTGGAATTTTTTACGCGCTGCCATGGGTATTGCCAAAACCGGTGGTGGCCTTGATCCGGCCAGTGCCAAGCGCCTCGCGCCCGGTCTGATCATCATGGCCATTTATATCTTCTGGCTGGCAAAATATCTAGGGTTCTATGTCGCCTCGACGCTGACCTTTTTTACATTGTTCGCCATTTACGATCCAGAGGCTCACACCAGCTTGCGCAGCTGGTTGATACGCGCACTCGTGACAATCGGGTTTATGGCCATCATGTACGGGCTGTTCGCTCTGGTTTTAAAAGTACAGTTGCCACGAGGTCTATTCATCTAGGACTACCGCCCAAAATTTTGGAAAAAAAGCAGAAAAGGGAAAAGAAAATGAAAAAAATACTTGCGATACTAACGATGTCTGTGGCGCTGATGACCGCCTCCATGGTTTCGGCTGGAGACTATCCAGAACGAGCTATTGGAGTGGCCGTCTCTTATGGCGCTGGTGGCGCGACCGATTTCCAGGCCCGCATTGTCACCATGGTTGCCGGCAATAAAGACATGCTGGGACAACCGATCTATATCATTAACAAGCCAGGAGCTGGCGGCCGTGTCGGTTGGAACTGGTTTGCCTCCGAAGCCGAAAAAGACGGTTACACCATGTCGGCTTATAATGTCCCCCATTTTATCGCTCAATCGATCAAAGGCGGCGTCAAATATACAGCTGACAGCTTTGAACCAATTGCCAATTGGGGCGCCGATCCAGCCGTTGTGGTTGTCGGCAAGGACAGCAAGTTCAACACCATGCAAGAACTTGTCGCATGGGCCAAGGCCAATCCTGGCAAACTGACTATGTCTGGTGCTGGTCTGTTTGTCGGTCACCATATCGCGGCGCTGCAAATCGAAAAGGCAGCGGGTGTAAAAATGGTTTATATCCCCACCAAAGGTGGCGGTGCTGCTGCGATGAAAGCCGTGATAGCTGGTGATGTTCTGGCTGGTGTCAATAATCTGTCTGATGCCTTTCGCGCTCAAAAAGCTGGTAGCGTCAAAATTCTTGGCGTCGCTGATTTGCAGCGCAACAAGAAGTTTCTGCCAGATGTCCCGACCTTGAAAGAGGCTGGACTTGATGTTGATAATGCTTCGGTTAATTTCCGCGGTCTGATGGTCCCCAAGGGCACGCCAAAAGCCATCATCGACAAATTGAGCGCGCAGGTACCTGTCATGTTCGCTCATAAGCGCGTTGCCAAGCGGATGAAAGCCGGTGGCTCCCCCATGAAAATAATGAACCGCAAAGAAGTTCAGGCCATGTGGGCAAAACGCAAAGCAACTCTTACGGAACTATTGAAAGGTCTCTAGCCCGTGAGATGATGGGAACAGTTTCTTGGTTCTGTTCCCATCAATTATCTTGTATTGATGAGAAAGAAGCGGCGTGAACATATCGAACCATTCCCCCGTCCAAGAGGTGCAAATAATGCGCACGATAGATGACCTTGTTGCCGCTGCAAGGCAAGCACAAGCTGCTTTTGAGCTTGGCGCAGATCAGGCAAGATATGACCGCGCAGCGCTTGCTGCCGCCTGGGCACTAATGGAGCCAGGGCGCAACAAGGAACTGGCGCGAATGGCGGTTGAGACCACCGGCCTTGGCAATATTGCCGACAAAATTACTAAAAACCATCGTAAAACACTGGGCCTGTTGCGAGACATAAAGGGCCAGACAACCCACGGCATCCTGCGAGAAATTTCCGAAAAAGGCCTCACCGAAATCGCGCGTCCAATCGGCGTTATCGGAGCCGTCGTGCCCTCGACAAACCCGGTTGCGACACCGCTCAATAATATTGTCAATGCACTCAAATGCGGCAATGCCATTATATTATCCCCCTCACCAAAGGGCACATCGGTTTGCGAGCGGTTGATCGCCTATATTCATGCCGAGTTCGACAAGATCGATCTGGACCGCGATCTCGTACAGATGGTACCAGCTCCCTCCAGCAAAGAAAAAACCCAGCGATTAATGGAGCAGGTGGATAAGCTGGTGGTCACCGGAAGTCAAAATAATGTCCAGCGGGCTTATTCGTCCGGCACCCCTGCCCTTGGCGTTGGTGCAGGAAATGTATCGGTGATCATCGATGAAACTGCTGACCTCGAACAAGCAGCCGACAAAATAGCTATTTCAAAAACATTCGATAATTCAACATCTTGTTCATCTGAAAACGCGCTCATTGTCGTAGACGCGATCTATGATGAGTTCATGGCGCAATTGGAAAAAGTTGGCGGGCGTGTGCTTGATGAGCAAAACAGTGACAAACTTAAAACCGCATTGTTTCAGGATGGCCATCTCAATCGGGCGATCATCGCAAGGGATATGAAAGACATTCTGGAGGTCGCACAAGTCGAGGTTGCTGATCCAAAGGCATGTCGATTTCTGGTGCTACCCGCCAGCGGAATTGGCAAAGACTATCCTGAATCAGGTGAAAAACTCTCACTGGTTCTAGCTCTTTATCGGGCCAAAGATTTCGCCCATGCCAAGATGCTGGCAAAAGATCTCATGAAGCATCAGGGCGCGGGACATTCTGTTGGCCTGCACACAAATGACGATGCAAGGGCGCTGGAGCTTGGCATGGAGTTGCCGACCTGCCGCGTCATTGTCAATCAGGCTCATAGCGCCGCAACAGGCGGCTCGTTTGAAAATGGCATGCCGTTTTCCCTGTCTATGGGATGTGGCAGTTGGGGCGGCAATTCCATCGACAATAATATCAATTATACCCACTTCATGAACACCACAAGAATAGTTCGCACGATCGCGAAGAACATGCCATCTCTTGGCGATATTTTTAACGATTATTGGCGGGATGCAGGCAAATGAGTGTAGCCCATCATCGCATTGAACCCGCCATCACCGCCAATATGACTATTCGAGAGCTGATTGAGACACAAGCAGAGCGCTGCGGTGACCATGTGTTCCTGCTCGACCCCCATACCGGACAGTCTGTGACCTATAGCGAGTTGCGCAGCTGCGTACGATCAGTTGCCAATCATTTGAACAGGCTCAATATTGATCAAGGCCAAAGCATTGCCTATGCGCTGTCAAACGGTCGCGATTGTGCGATCACCATCCTTGGCATTTTATATGGCGGTTTTAGAGCTACAGCCATCAACCTGATCGCAGGTGCGAAAACAATCAGCCACGTTTTGGATCATTCACAAACCCGTTTGATTATTTCACAGGCGCGGCATAGTGAGCTGCTGGATCAGGCGCAAGAAGAGGCGACAAGCCAGACGAAGCGGCTCGATATTACCGACCTGCTGCATGATGGGAATGAGTTAAATTCAACGGTTCAATCCGTGCCGTTACTTCCTGATAATGATGGGCTTTTGATGTATACTTCAGGAACCACAGGCCATCCAAAAGGCGTTGTTTTAACTCATCAAAATCTTGTTGCAGGTGGCTTGAACGCGGCCAGCGCACATGCACTTTCTCCCGACGATCGCGCCCTTTGCGTTTTGCCGCTTTATCATATTAACGGCCTGTGTGTGACTTTGATTGGTTCGCTGGTATCGGGTGGCTCCCTTGTTATACCAAGCCAGTTTTCTGCCTCCGCTTTTTGGGATCAGGTTCGCGACAATGAGTGCACCTGGTTCAGTGTCGTCCCTACGCAGATTTCCTATCTTTTACACGATGATAAAAGCGGCACAGAAACGGGATTGCAAAAAGTCCGGTTTGGTCGATCCGCCTCAGCTCCCCTTTCGCCGGATGTGCAAAGTTCGTTTGAGCGCCGTTTCAAGATACCGATCATCGAAACAATGGGACTAACAGAAACCGCTGCGCAGATACTTTCCAACCCGCTGCCACCAGGTATTCGCAAGGTTGGATCGCCCGGTATTGCGATTGGCAATGAGGTGATCATTGCCGACAAGAACTGCTGTGAGCTTGCCCGTGGGAGCGAGGGCGAAGTCCTCGTACGTGGGCCAAATGTTATGGAGCGCTATTTGAACGATGCAGAGGTTACCAGACAAGCATTTGGTGATGGTGGTTGGCTTAAGACAGGTGATCTTGGACGTATGGACGTTGATGGTTACGTGTTTATCACTGGCCGCTCGAAAGAATTGATCATCAAGGGTGGTGAAAATATCGCCCCACGAGAAGTAGATGAAGCGCTTTACGCCCATCCTGATATTGTTGAAGCCGCTGCGTTTGCAAGACCCTCAGCAGACTATGGACAAACCGTTGAAGCGGCCGTCTCCATTCGAGACAACTCGCAGCTTACACAAGCTGAATTATTGCAATTTTGCGCGCAGCGCATCGGCAAATTCAAGACCCCTGACAAGATCTATTTCCTGGATGAACTGCCCAAAGGGCCTTCAGGAAAAATACAGCGCATCAAAATTTTTGATCTGATCAACGAGCGTCAGACGAAATAACGCAAGCGCGGTAATGGGTGTCGACCAGCCATATATAAACTCTCCCTATCAAAACAAAACCTGAACTGTCAAAAGGATTTACAAACATGAAAATGACGACGGAAGAAGCCTTCATCAAGGTTCTGCAGATGCACGGGATCAACCAGGCGTTTGGTATTATCGGCTCGGCGATGATGCCGGTTTCTGATCTGTTTCCAAAGGCCGGTATCACCTTTTGGGATTGCGCCCATGAAACCAATGCGGGCTTGATGTGCGATGGCTATACCCGTGCGACGGGCAAAATGGGCATGGCGATTGCGCAAAATGGTCCCGGCGTCACGGGCTTTGTCACGGCCATGAAAACGGCCTATTGGAACCATACGCCCATGCTGCTTGTCAGCCCGCAGGCTGCCAACAAAACCATGGGGCAAGGCGGTTTTCAAGAAGTCGAGCAGATGAACCTGTTCAAGGATATGGTTTGTTACCAGGAAGAGGTGCGCGATGCCTCTCGCATGGCCGAAGTGCTCAACCGGGTGATCTCCAAGGCGTGGCGCGGCTCGGCGCCCGCCCAGATTAATATCCCGCGCGATTTCTGGACGCAGGTCATCGATATTGAGCTGCCACAGATCGTGCGGTTTGAGCGCCCTTCTGGTGGCCGCAAAGCCATTGCACAAGCGGCAAAAATCTTGTCGGAGGCCAAATTCCCGGTCATTTTGAATGGCGCTGGCGTGGTGCTTGGCGATGCCATTGAAGCCTCCAGACATTTGGCCGAGCGTTTAAGCGCCCCGGTGTGCTGCAACTATCAGCACAATGACGCGTTCCCCGGCTCTCATAAGCTGGCCGTTGGCCCGCTGGGCTATAATGGCTCGAAAGCCGCGATGGAGCTGATCAGCAAGGCGGATGTGGTCTTGGCGCTTGGCAATCGTCTCAATCCGTTCTCGACCTTGCCGGGTTACGGCATCGACTATTGGCCGCTGGACGCTAAAATCATTCAAGTCGATATTAATGCCGACCGCATTGGTCTGACCAAAAAAGTCAGCGTTGGCATTGAGGGTGACGCCAAAGATGTGGCCGAGCAATTGCTGGCGCAACTCTCGTCCACTGCTGGCGATGACGGGCGCGCGGATCGCGAAGCCTTGATCCATCAAACCAAATCATCCTGGTTGCAGGCCCTGTCTGGCATGGACCACGAAGATGATGATCCCGGCACCACATGGAATGAGCGGGCACGGGCGCGTGAATTTGAACTGATGTCGCCGCGCCAAGCCTGGCGGGCCATTCAGGCGGCGCTCCCGCAAGACGCCATCATCTCCACCGATATTGGCAATAATTGCGCCATCGGCAACGCTTATCCAAGCTTTGAACAGGGCCGCAAATATATGTCGCCCGGCCTGTTTGGGCCATGTGGATATGGTTTCCCCGCCATTCTTGGCGCCAAGGTCGGCTGTCCTGATATGCCCGCCATCGGCTTTGCAGGTGACGGCGCGTTCGGTATTTCCATGAACGAAATGAGCGCTTGTGGCCGCGATGACTGGCCGCCTATCACCATGGTGATATTCCGCAATTATCAATGGGGCGCGGAAAAGCGCAACACCACCCTTTGGTACAATGACAATTTCGTTGGCACCGAGCTGGACCGGGGCGTCAGCTACGCCAAAATCGGCGAGGCGTGCGGCGCTAAAGGCGTGCAAGTCGCCTCAATGGAAACGCTCACAAGCGAGCTGGCAGCTGCGGTCGCGGCGCAAAAAGACGGGGTCACCACTTTTATCGAGGTCATCCTCAATCAAGAGCTTGGCGAACCGTTCCGCCGCGACGCCATGAAAACCCCGGTGCAAGTGGCGGGCATCAACCCGGATGACATGCAAACGCAATAAAAACGGACGTGCCCCTTAAAACGGGGCGGCTATGCCCCCCACTATTTTTACGATCGTGGGGGGTCCATTATCACATCGGTTGAAGTTAATATCCGTCCGATAGAACTATGCTGGCATTTCACCACCAATAATATATGCAAGAGCCTGCACGACCTGCTCAGCTTCTCGCGCAACGCCATATGCAGCTGCATCAACTTCCTTTAGTGCATGATCAATTTCCACGCCATGCAGTGTGATGATTGGCTTGCCAAGGGCTGTGGCATAGCCGGCATCGAATGCGGCATTCCACTGTTTGTATTTTTCGCCGAAACGCACAATAACAATATCTGCCGCTTCTATAAGTGTTTTTGTACGCACCGCATTAAGCTGCGCCCCTTTGCGATCATGCCAGAATTTATCAAGCTCGGGGCCAAATATGGCAACTCCGCAATCGTCCGAATCTTCGTGTGTGGTTATCGGCGTTAAAATATCAACCGGCAATTCCTTTTCGCTTACCCCGTTTTTGATGCGCTCGCGCCAATCACTGTGAATTTCACCAGAAAGATAAATTGTCCAGCGCCGTTGTGTCATAGAGAAGCTCCTAAAATTAGCTTATTCTTGTTGTCATGTTTGTTCCGCCGCTCATTGCAAACCAAGGAGGTGAAAATAACGATGTTAACACCCTGCTAGGCCAATGAGGCCATTTATTCAATCATATATCCAGACTGGTTGCCACAATGTTTTAGGGAAAGGCAAGAAAACGGACATCAAAACATATGAGCTTTGATGTCCGTTTATAACTCAACTTCATCATATGGGGTTACCTCTAACCCTTGCCTTTATCCTTCGCGAAAGGCTCTGGTCAACTGATCGGCCAAAGGCTTGATCAGATAATTGAGAACGGTGCGGTTTTCACCGACCAGCATCACATCTGATGGCATGCCAGGTATCAGTGTTTTGCCCGCCAGCTTCACGCGCTCACCCTGTTTCAGCGCGATACGGGCGGTGTAATAGGCAGTACCAGTTTGCTTATCGATGGATTGATCGGGGGAGACTGTCATGACACGGCCGCTCAACTCTGGTGTAGTGCGCTGGCTAAATGCGCTAAATCTAATCCGTGCAAGCTTGCCGATATGAACTTCATCAATATCTGTCGTCATAACACGTGCTTCAATGATCAGATTACCATTGTCGGGAACTACTTTCATCAAAACATCGCCCGGAGCAATAATGCCGCCAATCGTATGAACCGCCAGCTCATGTACGAGGCCATTACTTGGCGCTCTTATGTCAATGCGCGCTAGCTGGTCAAGTGCAGTGATCTTTCGTTGCGCTAGTTCAGCGATTTGTGCACCAAGCTGGTTAAGTTCATTCAGGATCTGGCCAATCGTACCATTCTTTATTTCATCGGACTTGATCTGCATTTCCGAAATCTGTCCTTTAACCCTGGCGATATCTGCGCTGATTTTTCCGCGCTCGCCGGTAATGCGAGCATACATGCGTCTTTTATCATTGATCTTGGTAATCGAAATCAGCCGTTTACGTTCCAGCGATTTATAACGCTTGATATCGTTGCTGATAAAGGAAAGCTCACTGGCCTTGGCCTTTTTCTGAATATAGAGCCCCTTCACTTCGTTGCGCAATTGCGCGATACGGGCGCGAACTTGTCCCAACTGACTTTTGCTGCGCATACGGTTACTGGTAAGCAGTCTTTGTTGCGCCGATAGTTGCGCTGACAGGCTGGGTCTGTTGCGCGAGATGTTTCTCATAAAACGAGGAAAAGAAATTTTGGCTTTGTCGTCCCGCTCAGCCCGTAGCCGGGCCTGGCGCACTTGCAGATCAAACAAACGCTCACGTACGATGTTGAGTTCTGCTTTGGTTTTTGTCGCATCCAGTCGCAAAACGACCTGACCGGCCACAACAATATCTCCCTCTTTAACAAGCAGTTCACCAATTATACCGCCCTCAGCGTGCTGGATCTTCTTGGCAGAGCCTTCAACAACCACCTTGCCGCTGGCAATGACGGCAGATCGGACTTTGGCAATAGCCGCCCATCCACCCAACCCGGCAACCAGGCTGATAATGGCGAGGGTGGTTCCAGCAATCAAGCGCTTGGTGCCCCGGTCATGTCTGTTTGTATCGACGCTGTTTGATGGTGATGTTGTATTGTTCATGTTCTTGTCCCCTGATGTGTTGTGTCTGCGACTATTCAAAAACAGTAGGCTGGTACGATCTCCAAAACTGTGCCGAACATCACTTTTTGACGACTTTCAATTCTCCTTTGTTGGTCGTTTGATTGGCGAAAAGTTGCTCCATAACATCGTTACGCGGGCCAAATGCTGCCTGGTGTCCATCTTTGAGGGCCAGAACCTTATTGACAGAGGCAAGGGCTGAATGACGATGAGCAATAATCATGACGATACTGCCAGCTTTGCGAAGCGCCAGGATCGCTTTGTTGAGAGCCATTTCACCGGTTTGATCGAGATTGGAATTTGGCTCGTCCAGAACAATAAGGAACGGCTTTCCGAAAACGGCGCGGGCAAGACCAATGCACTGGCGCTGACCACCTGACAGGCTTCGGCCCGCTTCTCCAATGACCGTGTCATAGCCCTTGGCAAATCCCAGGATCATGTCATGACAGCCAGCCAGCTTGGCAGCTTCAACAATCTCGTCAGACGTTGCTTGCGAATGAAACCGGGCAATATTTTCAGCAATAGTACCATCAAACAGCTCCACATCTTGTGGAAGGTAACCAATTGAATTACCTATTACTTCCTTCGTGAACTGATCAGTTAAAGCGCCATCCAGACGGATTTCGCCGCGCGCTGATGGCCAGATGCCCAGTAGAGCACGGGCCAAGGTCGTCTTGCCAGCGCCGCTTGACCCGATGACACCGACCGCGTCCCCGGCCTGCAAAGACAGAGCGATACCTTTGAGCGCCGCGTCACTTGTGCCCGGCGCCATGACTGTGAGGCCGATCACTTCCAGCTTTTGCGTGGGCGCTGGCAGTTTGGTTTCCGTCTCCACCTGCTCGAGCCCTGGAATGATTTTCTCCAGCTGCTTCATGGCAAGGCGGGCCGAAACAAAATTACGCCATTGACCGATGACCTGTTCCACAGGAGCCAGAGCACGAGAGAGAATGATCGAAGAAGCGATCATGGCACCTGGAGATAGCTCACCCTTTATGGCCAGATAGGCACCAAGAGCCAGGGCTCCAGACTGCAACATGAACCGCGCCATCTTGGTGAAAGAGCTAAAGGCAGCAGAACGGCTGGAGAGTTTTTGATTGGCAGCAAGGGTTTTATTGTGGTGACCCAACCAGCGTTGGCGCAAGGAGGGAAGCATCCCCATTGCAGAGAGCACTTCGGCATTGTCGCGAGCCGCTGCAATAAGACCACGATCATTCTGGCGCTTGGCGTTGAGGTCGGCCGTTGGTCCTTTGACAAGCCATTCGTGCAACAAGGTAGAGGTCACGAGGATGGCGGCACCCACTGTACCAAGCAGGCCGAGCATGGGATGTAGAAGATAAACAATGATCAGATAAAATGGCAGGAAAGGAAGGTCAAACAAGGCGGTAAGGCCGGGACCTGAAATAAAACTGCGGATCTGCTCGAGATCACGAACGGGCTCAATCTTTTGCATTTTACCGCGGGTTTTCAGCGGTATCTGAACGCTGGCATCAAAGGCTGATGCCGCAAGGCGATGATCCAGGCTAGAGCCAATGCGCGCCGTCATCCAGGAGCGGAACATGCTGAACAGGCCAAAAAAAGCATAGAGCACAATGGCGATCGCACCAAGGGCAATAAGGGTCGGAACCGAATGGCTGGTCAGCACACGATCATAAACCTGCAGCATGAACATGGGGCCAGTAAGCATCAGTATATTGAGAACGAGCGACAGAACGCCGACCGAGACAATCGCCCCGCTGCTGGCCCTAAGACCATCTTTGACCACTGATGCTGAAGTTTCTGATTTTGTAATTGTGACTGACATATCCGTATCTCCCTTAAAGACTGATTTTATTTCCTGAGATCAGAATGAGGGATCGGTCACCATTTTGTTGTGATGAGCGTCACGATTTGGATTATTTGATGTGGGCAGAAAAAACCGGACGCTTGGGGAAGCGCCCGGTTTCAGTTTCAGTGAGTGTACTCAATGCCTAGAAGATGAAGTCACTTTCATCGAGATCGCTCAACCATGTCCCTTTCAAAGTGATGGTGTCTTCTTCATTCGTATGAATAATGACGCGATATGTACCAGACTCGATATAGTCTCCATCATAACCTGCACCTTCTGGATCAGAGCCATCGAACAGATCTTTCCAGCTTTCGATGCCGGTGTTGCTAAGGTCTATGCGGTCAACGCCGCTCCTGAAGTCGCTGATGATATCATTCTCGCTAACACGATCTACATCATGGTCAAATATGAAGACATCTCGCCCGCCTCCGCCATGCAAAAGATCGTCCCCGCCACGGCCATTGATGATATCATCGCCACCATTGCCACTAAGGGTGTTGTTTTCTAAGGAGCCGTTGATCAAGTCATCATTTCTGGAGCCTTGAACATTTTCAATGCTGTTGAGTTTATCCCCCTCCTTGCTGCCATCAAGTGAATGGGCATAGTTTCCCTCAAGGTCTATTTCAAAGCCGCTCGCTCTGTAAATGTAAGAAACGGTATCTATCCCATCGCCACCAAGAAGAATATCATTACCCTCTCCACCATCGAGCTGGTCGTCGCCATTGCCGCCGTAAAGCTTGTCATCACCCGCGTCTCCGCTCAGTACATCATCGCCCAATCCTCCATAAAGCTTGTCATCTCCACCCGCACCGGCAAGAAAATCATCGCCAAATTGGCCATAGAAAGCATTGTCCTTTTCGTCTCCAAAGATGTTGTCGTTATATCTCGTGCCCGAAACGTTTTCGATATTGACAAGGGTGTCGCCATAAGCGGCGGCATATGCAGTATCGTCTGCGAGGTCAATGCTGATATGTTCGGTGGCTCGGTCGTATTTCACAATATCGACCCCATCACCCCCATCAAGCAGATCGGCACCCTCACCACCGACTAAAATGTCGTCACCTGCCCCTCCATACAAGCTGTCATTGCCGAAACCGCCGTACAGATCATCATTTCCCTGCTCGCCAAACAAGCGGTCGTCATCATCGCCGCCAGACAGCCAGTCGCTGCCCTTGCCACCGACCAGCAAATCATTGCCATTGCCGCCAAAAAGCCAATCATCACCGCCATAGCCATAGAGGGCATCATTACCGTCTTCACCGTAGAACCTATCTACATGGTAGCCGCCATAGATGATGTCATTGCCACCTGCGGCATGGACTGTATCCTCTCCATTATAGGTGTAATAGGTTTCGGCATAATTGGTTCCGTACAGCGTGTCATTGCCATCTGTGCCATAACGTCTCCAGGTAACCGGCAATACTATTTTCATTGTCTTAATTCCTTCATTTTGTGTTGAAAAATGCTGTTTTGGATTTTGCTTCCGAACGAAGCTGGTGAAATAAAACTATGAGTTTTCCCGATCTCATGATGTGACGGTCATCACATGAACGATGTTTGGTCTTTCCGCACACAAAAAAAACCGGGCGCTTGGGGAAGCGCCCGGTTTGTCTTGACCTGCCTTTGCTCATGCAACCGCTAGAAGGAAAAATGATCGTCTGTCAGCAAAGACATTTCAACATTTTCCAGAACGATCGTTCCGGCATTGTCCTCATCAAATGTGATGATGGTGTCATTACCTTGTTGCACCATGGTCATATCATCGTCGCCAAGTCGCCGAACATTATCAAAATTCAGCTTCTCGCCGTTAAGATCAAAATCTTTAATAACATCATTGCCCCAATAATCGTCAAAGATGAAGCGGTCCGTGCCGCTGCCACCGATCAAAGTATCGTTGCCGTCACCGCCTTCTATTCTATCGTCTCCACCCATGCCGTTGAGCTGATTATCACCATCATCGCCGTAGATACGATCTGCCCAGCCGGTGCCTTCAATATTTTCAATACTGATGAGTTCATCCACCATATCTCCGGTGTCAATCGATCTGGTTTCTCCTTCTTCCAGGTCGATCCGCATACCGAATGAACCTGAAAATCTTAAGGAGGCGGTATCATTTCCCGCGCCACCATCCATTATATCGTTGCCAACACCGCCCCGCAGTAAGTCATCGCCAGATCCGCCTCTGAGAACATCATCTCCGCCAAGACCAGTTAGGAAGTTGTCAGCGCTATCACCGATGAAGGTGTCATCGAATTGTGAACCCATCAGCTGTTCCACATTCACCAGCCTGTCGCCTTGCGCATCTCCACCACGGCCTTCACCTGTGGTCAGGTTAACTTCGACACCGGCAGATGATTTAATATATTTAGCGATATCTTCGTCGCCTGCGCCGCCATCAATGAAGTCTGCGCCTCGCTCACCAAACAGTTCATCATCGCCAGCGCCGCCAAGGATCGTATCATCACCGTCGCCGCCATATATATTATCTCTGGATCCAAGCCCCGAGAGAACATTATCCTGGCCATCTCCCTTCAGAACATCCCTGCTATTTGAACCCGTAACATTCTCGATATTGATAAGGGTGTCGCCATGTGCATCTTGTCCCCTGCCGGTTCCAGCTGCCAGGTCAACGCGAACATTAGCGATAGAGGTTGAATAGTTGGCGGTATCAATACCATCCCCGCCATCAAGCACATCGGCACCTCGGCCACCGGTCAAAGTGTCATTGCCCGCGCCGCCATATAAATGGTCGATACCATCGCCACCGTAAAGTGTATCCCGGCCCTCTTCTCCATAGAGCCAGTCGTTACCCTCATCGCCCCAAAGCCAGTCCCGGCTATCTCCACCATAAATATGGTCTTCGCCGCGTCCGCCATGCAGGAAATCGACACCTCCATAGCCATAGAGCGTATCATTGCCATCATCGCCATAGAAAATATCGCGACCAGAGCCGCCAAAAATAATGTCATTTCCACCACCGGCATAAACCCTATCGCGCCCATTATAAGTGTAAAAGACGTCTTGGAAATCGCTACCGGTCATGTTGTTATTACTATTTGATCCGTAATGTGTCCAATAGCGCAGGGAGGTATGAATAGGGGTTGGGAATATTTTCATTGTCTTGTTTCCTCATTTTGTATTTGTCATTTGTTGCGAACCCGGCGTGCCCGGTGCTGATTTGATGACGCTAGGAGGATTTGCAAAGAGGAGGTGTGATGGCCATCACAAAATAGACAGTTCTTGTGCACATGTTGGCTGCCCCCTCCCCCAAAACAAATGACGGCGCACTCAATCTTTGCATTGATAAAGCACTATTCAGGCAGGAAGCCGAGTTCGAAAATATACAGAATTGATGTGATGGTGATCAGCGAAATGACCGTACTGTATAAAATGGTACTTGAGACGTTTTGCGTTTCCACTTGTGCCTGATTGGCGATGACATAAACGCCAAGCGCTGTTGGTAGTGAGGCTATGAGAACAGCTGTTTTCAGCCAGACCCCCGTGATGCCCACCAGCAAAAGCACGCCCAGCAACACCAGCGGATGAACGATTAACTTGAAAAATATATTGGTACTCACCCCAGCAGAAGAACGCTCGACCGAGCGCGAGCCAACGGTGACCCCAAGCGCAAAAAGGGCGCAAGGCGCAGCCGCTGTGCTCAAATATTCTATGACGCGATTGATCGGGCCTGGAGGCATAAATTCGAAATAGGCTGCAAATATGCCAGCAACGCAGCCAAGGATCAGCGGATTGAAAACGATACGGTTGACAATGTCGCTCAAAACGGTACCAAACCCTGGCCGGTCAGATCGCCCAAGTGCAATAAAAACCGGAACCAGCAGAAAGATCAAAAGGCTGTCAAAACAAACAATAAGAGTGGCAGGGATTGCGGCGCTGGAGCCAAAAGCTGCAACAGCAAGCGGGACGCCAAGATAGCCACAATTACTGTAAGAACCGGCAGCCGCTTGCAGCGAGGTTGCCGCAATGCCTTTCTTGTGGCGCGACGTCGCCAATAAAAATGCCAGAATAAAAACCAACAATGTCGAGCCCGTCGTCGCGACGATGAAGCTCATGTTTCCCAGCTCTTCGATGGGTGCTTTGGAGAGCAGTGAAAACAACAGCGCCGGGACGGTAAAATAAACCACAAATATGGTAAGCCAATCACCTGCCGGTTGCTCTTTACGAAAGAATTTCGCGGCCATAAATCCGAGAAATATCAAGCCAAAAAATGGTAATGTCAGTGATAATACCGTGCTCATTATTTGATCTCGATCCTGATGATCTGAATGAATAGCACGGCTAAGCCTGATAGGCTGCGTGAAATTGTTCACGCAGCTGATTTTTCTGAATTTTCCCCATTTTGTTGCGAGGCAAGGCATCGACGAAAAATACCCGCTTGGGCAATTTGTAGTTGGCCAGATCACGTTCAAGTGTGGCGCGAATGTCTTCCGTGCCAAGCGGGCACTCACCTTCAGGCACCACAACCGCCGTCACCCCTTCTCCAAAATCAGGGTGAGGCACGCCAATAACAGCGCTCTCGCTAATGCCGTTGATGGCATCAAGGGCATTTTCCACTTCAGCGGGGTAAATATTAAAACCGCCTGAAATGATCAGATCCTTGTTGCGACCGACAATCGAAATGTAACCGCGTTCATCAATGAAACCCAAATCCCCAGAAATGAAAAAGCCATCATCCCGAAATTCTTCTTTGGTTTTTTCGGGCATGCGCCAATAGCCCTTAAAGACATTGGGGCCACGAATTTCAATGACACCCACCTCATTGGTGTCAAGCTCACCCCCGCTTTCAATATCGACGATACGGATTTCGATGTCTGGCAGCGCAAAACCAACCGTGCTGGCGCGGCGCTCGCCATCAAACGGGTTCGAGGTGTTCATGCTGGTCTCGGTCATTCCATAGCGCTCCAGAATAGCGTGGCCGGTCTGTTGTTCGAATTTTTTATGAGTTTCTGGCGACAGGGGGGCTGACCCTGAGATAAAAACGCGGATATGAGAAACCAGATCGCGGGTTAATTCCTTTGAAGCCAGCAAGCGGGAATAAAAGGTTGGCACGCCCATCATGCAAGTCGCACGCGGCAAGGCAGCAAGCACGCGCTCAACGTCAAATTTATTTTGAAAAATCATCGAACCGCCCGAGCTTAAAACGGTATTGGTCGCAACAAACAGACCATGCGTATGAAATATGGGAAGTGCGTGCAATAACACATCAGTGTTCGTGAACTGCCAGACGTCAACAAGCGCTTGCGCGTTGGACGAGAGGTTTTTATGGGTCAGCATGGCGCCTTTTGATCGCCCGGTCGTTCCCGATGTATAAAGGATGGCAGCCAGATCATCTGCTTCGCGATGCAGATCTTTGAAAACTGTATCCGAACCATCTGCGATCTCAATCAAAGAGCCCCCACCGCCTTGATCAAATGTTTCAACACGACCAGACCCGCAGGCGCTGACAATCTCCTCGAGGGCATTTTTGCGCGCCGACGTGCACGCCACCAGAGCAGGTTCGGCATCAGTGATAAAATAGGCCAACTCCTTGTCCTTGTAGCCCATATTCAGCGGTAGAAACACGCCCCCTGCCCGCAAACACCCAAGATATAAGAACAAGGCATCCGCACTTTTCTCGACTTGCGCAGCAACCCTGTCTCCCGGCTTTACTCCAAGCGACACAAGAGCGTTGGCAAATTGCGCGGAGCGCTTCACCATATCCCCATAGCTGATCACCCGATCATCAGGCAATTGCAAAAACGGGGCGTCAAGATTCTCGATACGGCTGCGAAATATACCGAACAGATTGTGATCTTGTGAGGTCGTCATGACACTTTCTCCACGGTTTGAAATGAAGAAGACAGTTTTGCAATGCGCGCAATCGAACTGGCAGCAATCACCTCGCCTTGATTGGCAAAAGCTTCATGATTATGTTCGATCTTGTCGAGATCATAAAGGTAATTGACCATGATCCCGGCTGATTGGCTAAAACTTTTTGCAGAGCGATCAGCCAGCCAGTTAATGCGCTCCAATCGCGCCCCGTTGCCCAGATGAAAACGTGCCACCGGGTCATATGGCTTTTGATCGCGGTCCTTTGCATTGAGAAAATACCAGGCTGAAAGCGGCACAAGTATTTTCTCCAATGCTTGTTGTTTATCAGCGGGTGCCGGCCAGCCGCTCGCCAGCAGGTGTTTGATGGCACGCAGCTCTTCCTCGTTCACAACAGGAACATCCTCCCGTTTTTTTTCTTCTTGATGATCAATCAGATGCCGGAGCCATTTCACGAAGCCCGGCATCGGGGAGAGCGTCGCAAATGCGTCTAGTTGAGGGAGCTCACTGAGTAATTCTTGCGCCACCTGTTTGATCAAAAAATTACCGAATGAAATGCCGGACAGTCCCTTTTGACAATTGCTGATAGAATAAAAGGTCGCCAATCTGGCATCGGCAGTTTTGACGCTTTGACGCTTTTGGGCGATCACTGGTTCGATCGCGTCCGGGATCTCTTCTCCAAGCGCAACTTCCACAAAGATCAATGGCTCTTCAACCAGAGCTGGATGAAAAAACGCATAGCAACGCCGGTCAGCTGGCTCGATGCGCTGGCGCAAATCCTCCCAACTGGCGATTTCGTGCACCGCCTCATATTTAATGATTTTTTCAAGAATGGAGGCAGGCGTTGACCAGGAAATCCGCTTCAAAACCAGAAAGCCACGATTGAACCAGGAATGGAACAGATGATGTAAATCGGCATCGACCTCAGCAAGTCGAGGGTTTTTTTCGAGCCGTGCCAACAAGTCTTCGCGCAAACGCACCAGCCGCAATGTTCCCTGTGGTGCCTGATTGAGGCGACGAAAAAGCTCTTGTCTTTGCGGCTCGGATTTTTGATGAAGCTGCAACACCTCGTCAACGCTCAGCGTCTCACGAAGACCCGAGATGATTTTATTGACCCCCTCAAGGTCAGGCCCGAATTGCTCAGCTAGCATATTAAAAAAAGCATCAAGCTCGCTCTCGTTCAAGCCGTCATAAACGGAGAAAAAATCACTGGCCAGCGCAATCCCGGAGGCTTCGCCTTTTTGCGACAACAAGGCCTTGGCAGTCGCTTGCAGATCTTTTGGTTCAGGAGATGCTTGTTGCAAATCAATGAGGCTGCGCCCGCGCTCGCTGATGGCCACAAGTAGATCACTGAAAAAACTGGTCATACCACAGGCCCCATCATGTAGTTGGGCAACCAGGTGGCGATACCGGGGAACACGCACAGCAAAAGAATGCCAATGACCATGCAGATCATGAACGGCAACGCCCCCTTGAGAATGGTGGCGAGCGGAATATCTGGAGCAATCGAATTGATCACATACAGATTGAGCCCGACCGGCGGCGTGATGAGGCCGATCTCCATATTGATGGTGAATATAACCGCGAACCAATAGGGATCAAACCCAGCGTGAATGACGATGGGCAACAAGATGGGCGCGGTCATCAAAATGACCGCGACAGGTGGCAAGAAGAAACCAGCCACCAGCAAAAAGAAATTGATGGTAAGGATCAGTACCCATTTATTGAGACCAGCCGCAGCAATCGCTTCGGCGGCGGCTTGGGTGATATAAAAAGACGAGAGCATCTGAGAAAAAATCGCCGCGCAACCAATGATCGTCAAGATCATCACGCTTTCTTTCATGGACGAGGATAAAATGGCCCATAGGTCGCGCGGGTTCCACATGCGGTAAATAATCACCGCCAATAAAATGCAAAAAGCGGCGCCAACACCAGCCGCTTCCGATGGAGTTGCGACCCCGCCATATAACACCCACAAAACGCCGACGATAATTGATAGAAATGGCAGCACCCGAGGTAAAATCTCAAAGCGCGCTTTCCAGGTGACGTGCCGTTTTTTGGAAAAATTATAGCCTGACTTCCACGCTATATAGAGCGACCAGCCCATGAATAAAAGGGTCAGCATCAAGCCCGGCAACAAACCTGCCAGAAACAAACGCCCGATAGACGTTTCGGTGGCGATGCCATAGACAATCATCGTAATCGAGGGCGGGATCAAAATGCCAAGCGTGCCGCCAGCTGCGATAGCCCCGGTTGCCAGTCCGTCAGGATAGCCCCGCTTGCGCATTTCAGGGATGCCCATTTTACCAATAGCGGCACAGGTGGCGGGAGAAGATCCAGAGAGCGCGGCAAAGATCGAGCAGGCCCCAATATTAGAGATAATCAAACCGCCGGGCAAACGATTGAGCCAGCGATCCAGCGCCTCGTACAAATCCTTGCCGGCTGGAGAGGCAGCCACCGCCGCTCCCATGACAATAAACATGGGGATCGACAAAAGCGTAAACTCAGCAAGCCCCGCGAAATAATTTTCGGCCAGCGTAGAGATCGCTATTGGCCCCTTGAACGCCACGAGAAAACCGATTGCTGTTATGATCAATGTGAACCCGACGGGAACACTAAGGGCCAAAAGAATAAATACAGTGAGGCCAATCAACAGGCCAATAACGCCAGGTCCCATATCAATGTTCCCTTTGATGAGGTATGCCCTCATGGCGCGAGGCGCTGATCATGCAGGCAATGGCTTGCAAGGCCAGCAGACCAAAACCGATGGGCATGGCAGAATAAGGGATCCACATGGGGAATTCGTAGATCGATTCTGTGGTCCAGTCGCCGTGGAAGGCCTGCAACGTCACCTCAAGCCCTTTCCAAAACATCAGGGCCGCAAACAAAAACACCAGAAAATCTCCGATGATTTGCATGATACGCCGGACATTGGGGGGAGAGTAGACCATCGCCAAACCAACCGAGACATGGCCTCGCAGTTTCAAGACATAGGCGCTACCTAACATGGTCGCACCGACCAGTGAAAAGGTCACCACTTCCGTTTGCCAAGCCGTCGATCCCACCAGCACATAGCGGATGAATACCATCTGGCAAACAATGACAATGGCGATGCCGATAAGCATAGCGGCAATCACTCCAGCGATGCTGGACAAGCGCTCAATAAACGCCACCATAGTTTCGTCCTTCGCTTTGTTAGGGATTTCGCCCGATGGATTGTTATGGCATCTTGCATATGCCATTCACCGGGAGTCTCTCAAGCCATGATGGCTCATGAGGCTCCCGGCTCAAGCGGGGGGATCTATTTGACCGCCAGCGCCTTATTGATCAGCGCCTGACCATTTTTGACCTTTTTGGTAAAAGCGGCATAGCTGGTCTTTTGAGCAATCGCCCGCCACGCGGCGGCATCCTCGGCGCTCATTTCAACAACTTTGACGCCAGCTTTTTTGTAAGCTTCAACCATTGTCGTATCAAGACCTGCAGCCTTTTTAGCGAACCAGTCTTCGGCGACCTGTCCAGCGGCCATCACAGCTTTTTTCTGGGCATCATTGAGCTTGGCGAACGAAGCTTTTGACATCAAAATGGGCTCATACATGAACCACAGGGCGTGGGCACCTGGAGCCGTCAGACATGTCACCTGCTCATAAATGCGGTAAGAAACAAAGGAACCAGAAGAAGTATTGGCACCATCCAGCACGCCTTGTTGCAAGGCGGTATAGATCGCTGATGACGGCATGGACTGGATAGAGGCACCAGCTCCTTGCAGCATTCTGTTGAAGGCTTTACCAGCGGCGCGGAACACTTGTCCCTTCACATCAGCTGGAGCCAGAACGCATTTTTTCTTGGAGGCAAAACCGCCAGCCAACCAGGCATCCGATATCACCATCACACCGGCTTTATCAATCACCGCCTTGATGTCGTCCATAAAGGGGCTGTCATTCATGCGCGTGGCATGGGCATGATTTTTAACAAGTCCTGGCATCAAGGTTGAATCAAATTCTGGATGGCGTTTTGCGGCATAAGCCAGCGGGAACGCCGAGATATCAAGCTCACCCGTGGTGAGCGGTGCCCATTGCTCTTTTGGCTTGTAAAGAGATTTGGTGGGATAGACCTTGACCGTTGCGCCAACATTGGCCTTGGCCAGCTCATCGGCAATGATCTGTACCATTTTGTGGCGCACATCTTTGGTGTTCCATTGGTGTGAGGCGCGCAATTCAATGGCATTTGCAGACGTGGCGGCAAAAATCATAGCCGTGGCACCCAACACAGTTTTCAAAAGAAGTTTATTCATTTTTTCCTCCCGGGAAAATCAAGCTTGAACTTTACCCGCCATTTTTTCTCATTTTGAACGAGGCGGGTTCGCTTTTGTGGTTTCACACATACAAAGTCCCCTTAGATTGTATACAAGTCAAGTATTTTTGTCTACAATATCAAGGCAGCCAGTGACCGGATCGAGCAAGCCGCGCCAAATACCGGACGTTTTCCTGTCGCAACTGCACTCACGATGCTAAGGCTAATATGTGAGCTGCGAGAGGATGATTATGGACACCAAGCCACCAAGACATGCCGACCAATTAAGACAAGTGCTTGAAGAAGAGATTGCGTCAAGCCTGCTTGCTCCTGGCACGCGTCTGGAAGAGGTGGCGCTGGCGGAGCGCTTTGGTGTCTCGCGTACGCCCATACGCGAAGCCTTGCAAATGCTGTCGGCTTCAGGACTTGTGGACCTGCGACCAAGGCGCGGTGCAATTGTCGCCTCGCTAAGCCTTCCGCGTTTACTTGAAATGTTTGAAATGATGGCGGAAATGGAAAGTATCTGCGGACGCCTTGCCGCGCGGCGCATGACCGAGATCGAGCGTGTTCACCTGCAAAAGCAGCATGAAATCTGCGGTGAAGCGGTACGCAGCAATGATAGAGACCTTTATTACACGGAAAATGTCCGCTTCCACGGTGTCATCTATGAAGGATCCCATAACAAGTTTCTTGCTGGCGAAGTCAAACGACTGCAGCGCCGCTTGCAGGCCTATCGCCGCTTGCAACTTCGATCCACTGGGCGCATGGCCGAATCTTATGCTGAACACAGCGCTATCACTAAAGCCATCATCGAGGGCAAGGACGAACTGACCGCCAGCTTGCTGCAAGGCCATGTATCGGTGCAGGGTGACCGCTTTGGCGACTGGCTCTCCAGCCTCTCCGCCGCCCAACTTGTCAGTGATCATGCGAGCGGCTGAACGGTGCGCCATTGCAAATTTTTCGTCATGTCCGGGGGTGACGAAGATAAAATTCAGTGAGCTATCGCGGTTTTAAACTACGCCGTTAGTCTTTGCTGGCTCAGATACACAACATCAACCGATCAGACCGCCATCATCACGTTTGATAGCGATGATTGACGAGCGCGGCACGCGAGTACCGCCATTGGGGAAATGGCTCTTGCCGCGCTCCCCTGGATGCTGGATACCAACGAACATGGTGCGCCGATCAAAGCTCCAGGTGAGGCCCGTGATTTCGCATTTTTTGGGGCCGACAAGAAAACGCCGGATCTCACCGCTGACCGGATCGGCGGCCAGCATCTGATTATTGCCCATGCCCGCATAATGCCCCTTATTGGAGGTTTTGCCATCGGTCTGTATCCACAAGATACCCCTTTGGTCAAATTTCAGGCCATCAGGTGAGTTGAACATATTATCCGCATTAATATTGGGCGAGCCCTTGCGCGCATCGTCATGAACGGTTGGATTGCCAGCCAGTACAAACAACTGCCAGTCAAAACCCGTTTTGGTATGATCTCCCTCATCGGATCGCCAGCGAACGATCTGACCATATTTGTTTTTACGGCGCGGATTGGGGCCACCCACCGGCATTTCATCATCGCCTCGATTGGTTTTCTTGCCACGGTGTTTGTTGTTGGTCAGCGAGCAATAAACCTCAGATGTCGCGGGATGTGCGGCAATCGATTCTGGGCGGTCCATTGTGGTGGCGCCAACTTCTGACGCTGCTTGCCTTGTATGAATACAGATTTCAGCTTGCGTTTCCATGTCGGTGGTCTCTGGTGTCAGCGCCAGCCATTCGCCGCGCAAATCATCGTGGAATTTAGCCGCATACAGCTGGCCGCTATCAAGCAAATCGCGATTGTCACCGCCCTCAACATATTTACGGTCGCTAATGAACCGATACAAAAATTCGCCGCGCTCATCGTCTCCCATATAGACAACAACGCGTCCATCTTTATTGATCACCAGCTCGGCATTTTCATGCTTGAAGCGACCAAGGGCAGTGCGTTTTTTGGGCGTTGATTTTGGATCAAAGGGGTCGATCTCCACCACATAGCCAACGCGATTGGGTTCATTGGGGTTTTTGTGAAGATCAAAGCGCTCATCACTGGACGCCCAGTTATAGCCCCAGTCCTTGCTGCCAAAGCCATAGCGCTCCAACTCGTCGGAGATGTCTTCATCATCATCTTCTTGCGTAAAATACCCGTCGAAATTTTCTTCACAGGTCAGATAGGTGCCCCACGGCGTATGGCCATTGGCACAATTGGCCCAGGTGCCAAGGGTTTGCGTGCCCGTTGGATCAGCCAGGGTTTTCATCAAATCATGCCCGGCGGCGGGGCCGGTGATATGCATGGGGGTGGTTGGCGTGATGCGCCGGTTGAACGCGCTATCTTTGACGATGGACCATTTGTCTTTGGTTTGAGAGATCTCGCAAATCGTCACGCCGTGTGCCGCCATGCCCTTGCGCACATCATCGGGTGTTTGCGGTCGATCATCATCACGATTGCCAAACAGCGTGGGGCGGTTGGCATATTCATTATTGAGCGCCAATATCGAGCGGCCTTCATGACTGAACAGATACATGCCGTCATTATTGTCACCAACAGCCATTTCCTGACTGCTGCCGGTGCCACCGGTATGCTCATCAAATGGCTGGCTAGCTGACCACAGCTCATCGCCCCATGACAGGACCACGTCCCAGCTATAACCGGGGGGAACAGTGACGCTGTCGCGGCGATTGGCGGTCACTGCCTTAAATGACAAAAGGTTGCGCGCAGCAGAGTGGGCACTAAGGACAGGCAAGCCACCGCTGACCAGCGCTGCCATACCAAAGGCCGCGCTACCACGAACAAAGGTGCGGCGCGATAAAACGCGTTCAATAATCTCATTGATTTCCACCGCTCCCCTGGCAGGGGCGGATGAATTGAGAAGATCAGTGTGTCGCCGCTTTTCGCGCGGGCTGTTTTGATGTGATTGAGGAGGCCTGTTTGTCTTCTTCATATCATCCATCCTGGTTCGCCTTTAGCCCTCATCAAGAAAAGCTTTGTCTACCCACCGCGCTTGCGCCGGTGCTTTTTTTTTTTGCGTTTCCGGGCTTTGGTCCGTACGACACGGCGGCGCGGGCGGCAGGCGATTGGCCGCATATTGGCAGGTTCCGCGGTATGATTATCGCCCATTGGAAAACCAGCGAGAAAAAGCTCTTTCTTTTTGCCACCCAGTAGCATCTTCCACTCGAAATGCTCAAAACCATACGTCAACAAAGCTTTCGTACGCGTCGCGCGCTGCCCCGGATTTTTTGCTCCCAGAACAACTGCGATCAAACGACGTCCATTTCTGCTAGCACTGGCGACAATATTAAACCCGGACGCACACACAAAGCCCGTTTTCATGCCATCGGTGCCCTCATAGGTCCGCAGTAGCGAATTATAAGAACGCAGCTTGCGGCGACCGATTTTCATTGATGCACGAGAAAAACGGGCGCGATGTTCTGGGAAATCTTTCCATAGAGCCTGGGTCAGGAGCGCCAGGTCGCGCGCCGTGGATACATGTTTGATATCATGCAAGCCGTTTGGATTGACGAAATTGGTGTTGTTCATGCCAAGTAATTTGGCCTTGCGGTTCATGCGAGCCGAAAAGCCCTCAACCGTACCGCCAATTTTTTCTGCCAGCATAACCGCCACATCATTGGCCGATTTGATGATCAGGGATTGCAGAGCAAGCTCCACAGACATACCAATGCCAACGGGATAGCCAATCTTGCTTGGCGGCTCCAATATGGAGCGCTCTGATTGCAGGACCGCATCTGTAAGCTTTAATTTGCCGTTCTTGATGGCCTCAAAAACCAGATAGGCCGTCATCAATTTCGTTGTGGAAGCGGGATGCCAGGGCAAATCCTGATCTTCCGCATAAAAGATCTTGCCGCTTTGCGCATCCATCAGCAGCGTCGGGCCAGCATTTGCCGGGCCAAATATAAAAGTCACCAAAACGGCAACCATACTCAAAAAACTGATCATATAATTCAAAATGGACAATCCGACTTGCAAATTCCAACAGCGCCACCGGCAATCGAAAATACAAACCCCAGCGAAAAATTTCAGGACACAATTGCCCGATTTGGAGCTCGCTTCCAGTAACGCCCAGAACATATCACAGCATGGCTGTGGTTACACCATCAAATCCCCCTTGATCGCATAAATCATTCATCCGTGTGATGCGCTGATACAACATAAACATTGGTTGCTATGTGATTGCTGGAGCAATTCCATATAGATAGGAGGTTTGTCATTTTTTGACTAACCTCCTGAATTTATTGGTGCCCCTGGCCCGACTCGAACGGGCACGTCCTTACGAACAACAGATTTTGAATCTGTCGCGTCTACCAGTTCCGCCACAGGGGCAATGGGCGAGCGTAGATTTTCGGGACTTGCCCGGACCACTTCGCCATTACTCCAAAGTGTCATATCGTGCGCAGCCTTGATGAGCAAGGACAGAATGAACGATCAAGCACTTTTCCGCGCAATGGGAAAATCCCTTCACAGATTAGCGGCTTTGCGCTAGTAGGGACAACTAATAGAAATGAACAGATCGGTGCAGCCGGATTTAGGGAAAAACATGTTTCGACGCCTTTATGACTGGATGATGAAAATGGCTGAGCACCCCAAAGCGGTTTGGGCTTTATCGGCAGTATCATTTGCCGAGAGCTCGTTCTTCCCCCTGCCCCCCGACATGATGCTCATTCCCATGGTTCTGGCCAGGCGTGCCAAAGCCTTTATTTACGCATCATACGCCACGATATCTTCAGTGCTCGGCGGCATGCTTGGTTATGCGATTGGCTATTTTTTGTTTGATATGATCGGCCAGCCGGTGCTCAGTTTTTATGGCTATGGCGAAAAATTCAGCTCCTTTGCAGCGCAATATAATGAATGGGGCGCATGGATTGTCCTGATGGCGGGGATCACGCCTTTTCCCTACAAGGTCATAACGATTGCCAGCGGCGTCACGGGACTTGCCTTCCCGGTTTTTCTGGTCGCCAGCATTGTCGCGCGTTCGATCCGCTTTTTCGCGGTCAGCGCCATGCTCTACTGGTTCGGCCCACAAATTCGCTCCTTTATCGAACGCTATTTTGGCTTCGTGACCATCATCTTTTTTGTTCTGCTGTTTGGTGGCTTTATATTGATCAAACTGTTGGCTTGAGCTGCTGATCACCTAAATTTGTAGTCACCAAAGCATTTATTTTTGTGCTTGAATGACGTATCAGGGCCCACAATGTCTTAAACAGTGCTTTTAACAATTTAGGAAACCAGCCGCCATGCTCGCCAAACTGCAAGCTAAATTCGATGAAAATCCCTTGGCGATCAGCGCTGCCTTCTTGTTTTTACTATCTGGGGCAGTCACCCTGTCAGCTCTGGGCTTTGAGCACATTGGCGGCTATAAACCCTGCCCGCTCTGCCTCATTGAGCGCTATGCTTGGTATTTCACCCTGATCGCCTCGGTTTTTGTCTTTTTTGGCTCCAAATCAAAATTTGACGGAGGTTATCTGGCTCTTTTACTCATGGGCATTATTGGTATTGGCTTTTTGTACAATGCCTATCTTGCCGGTTTCCATGCGGGTGTTGAATGGAAATGGTGGGCTGGCCCCACATCTTGCACTGGTGATCAGCTCGGCAAGCTAGGCGGCGGCGCTGGCGGTCTGCTGGACGCCCTTAACAAGACCAAGGTAATCCGCTGCGACATTGCCGAGTTCCGACTGTTCGGCCTCTCTTTTTCCGGCTATAATTTCCTCTTATCGCTGCTGGCTGGAGCGATTACCCTTGGCACATGGCTCATGGTGGCATTGCGTATGAAAAACAGCTGTCCGCGCTGATTAATCAGTGCCTGTTGATAAGCGGGGCGCCTATCTGGCAGCCCGTGGACAACCACAATCAAATCACAATTCGCGCCCATTTTCACCATTCCTGGCTGACTAACTCGTCTCAGGCAACGAGATGTTATCGACACTTTCGATAACAAAACAGCATCTGGAAGGAAAAACCGCTATGAATATTGAGAACCAGGTCAACCCCGCACAATGGACGGAAGCTGTTGGTCGCGCCCACAATTACTGCACGGCAATAGACCGTCGTGGTGGGACCCCAACCGACGCCGTGCGCGCGTATGGTCTTTTTAAACTTGATACGGATCCCGCCGATTGGGACAAGGCCGAGATGATCATCGCACTGGCCATGTGCACTCCCACAAGGCATCCCAATTAAACAAAAGCGTATGAGTTGTTGATTTTGTATTGCGTTAAACAATCTGTTTCGTTGAGTTGAGTAGTTTTTATCAGTGGTCGCGTTATGACCCATTCACTTAAAGAGTATTGCGTAGATCGGCGGTTGAAACACTGAAATCCAGTGTTTTGACTGCCTTTTGTATTGCTATCCGCACAAAAAAACCGGGCTTTGAGATACTCAAAGCCCGGCCTTTTATTGTTATTTTCGCGAGACCTAGTTCAAGACACGGAACCGGCAAGGTTGCGAAGTCACGGTGCAGGTATGCGTACCATCTGCATGATCCGTGCATTTGGTGTCCTTGCTGTTGGACAACAACCAAGTATCCATTTTGGTGCCATAGAAGTCACGGACTCTCGCCGCCCAGACCTTACGGGCTTTATGCTTTGCCCATTCTTTGAGCTTGGCGGGTTTACCCGTTCCAGCGATCTTGTAGAAAGAGCAAACCTTGCCCGGCCCACTTAATACGGCGGTTAGTTTGCACGGCGTGGCGATCACGGTGCAACGATTGCGCCCCTTCTCCTTAAAGCAGTTATACTTTGCATCTTTGGAAAACAGCCATGAAGCCCATTGCTTGCCTTCTCTTTGGCGAATTTTCTGGCGCCAGGCATCGCGGGCTTTTTTACGAGCCGTGATCTTGAATCTGGAGCGACCACCAGTACGCGAAACTGCCTTGGCTTTACACTGACGCTCCAAAGGCTTGGCCATTTTTTCGGTTTTTTGGGCATTTGCGGGTAATATGCCAAGGCTCAAAGCCATTCCTGCGGCAGTGGCTAGCCCCATCAATTTGTAAAACATTTATTATAACCCTCTCTCTAAATATTAATCGTACTCCCCCATACATAGGCTACGCCTCCTCATCTTTTTTAAAGGCGCGTGCTTGATTTAGCTTACGGCTTTGTTGAGCAAGGTTCAAGCAACTGTTTCAAGTTGATCTATTGCTACGTAAGCGTTTCATCATCTGGTGACCAGCGCAATATCGGTTTGCGAGCGGCCCCGGTCTCGTCCAGTCGGCGCCTTGGCGTAAAGCGAGGGGCGTTTAAAAATGGCTCTGCGTCGCCCTGTTTAGCCCGTTTGGCTAGCGCAATCATCACCTCAATAAACTGATCCAATGAGGCTTTACTTTCGCTTTCCGTTGGCTCAACCAGCATCGCCCCATGTACAATCAATGGGAAATAGACCGTCATTGGATGAAATCCCTCGTCAATCATCGCCTTGGCAAAATCCAGCGTAGTGACGTCGGTATCTTTCAAAAACGCATCATCGAACAGCACTTCATGCATGCAGATATGATCTTCACCAAATGCCAGTGACATATAATCAGACAGCGAGGCGCGCAGATAGTTGGCATTCAAGACCGCATCTTCAGAGGCTTGCTTCAAGCCATCAGAACCATGGCTCATCATATAGGTAAGGGCCCGCGTATACATGCCAAACTGTCCGTGAAAAGCGGTCATGCGCCCAAACGGGCTGGCCTCACCGGCATGATCGCTGGCATTTTCCACCAAACGGATACTCTCCCCCTCTTTTGCGAGGAAAGGCAATGGTGCAAAGGGCGCAAGGCGCTTTGACAGCACCACTGGCCCGGAACCTGGCCCCCCACCGCCGTGCGGCGTCGAGAAGGTTTTATGCAAATTGAAATGCATGGCATCGACGCCAAGGTCTCCCGGCTTCACCTTGCCAGCAATCGCCGTAAAATTGGCACCGTCGCAATAAAAATAAGCGCCAGCTTCATGGATCAGCTTGGCGATCTCGACGATCTCGCGCTCGAACACGCCGCCAGTATTTGGGTTGGTGAGCATGATGGCGGCGACATCATCATCAAGCGCCTCTTTGACCGAGGCGACCGTAACCGTGCCATCTTCTTGCGCTGGTACCGAGCGAATTTTATAGCCGATCAGTGCCGCCGTTGCGGGATTGGTGCCATGGGCACTGTCGGGCACAAGTACGACATTTTTGGTCGATCCCTTGGCTTCATGAGCTGCTTTAATCGCCATCATGCCGCACAGCTCGCCATGCGCGCCAGCCTTGGGAGAAAGCGCAATCGCTTTCATACCGGTCAGCTCCATCAGCCAATGCGCCAGTTCGCTCATCAGGTCGATGGCACCAGGTACAGTTGATTGCGGTTGCAACGGATGAATATCCATGAAACCCGGCAGGCGGGCAATTTTTTCATTGAGGCGCGGATTATGTTTCATGGTGCAAGAACCAAGCGGATAAATGCCGGTATCAATGCTGTAATTCTTTTGCGACAGGCGTACATAATGGCGCATGGTTTCAGGCTCTGACAGACCAGCCAGCCCGAAGTCATCGAGGCGCTCCATACCGTTAAGGCGATGCTCGAACGGTGCCAGCTCCGCAAAATCAACCCCCGTAGTCTGCGTATCGCCCAGATCAAACAAAATAGGTTCTTCAATTTGCAGGGCCCGATTACCCGAATGGGTCTTGGCATCATCTCGATCGCTGGTGGGTTGTTTGATATCCGTCTTGCGCCCTTGCTTGTTCATGCTCATTTGATTTCTCCCTCGATCATCGCTGCAAGGGTCATGAGCTGATCTGCACTGTTCATCTCGGTAACTGCGATGAGCAACAAGTCATCAAGCGTGCCATCAGGATGTAATCGCGACACCGGCACACCGGCCAAAATTTGTTTGGCAGCCAGCGCCTCAACAAGATCATGGGCGCTGCCAGGAACGCGGATGGTGAATTCGTTAAAGAAGGCGTCATTGAGCACTTCGACACCCTCTATCTTGCCAAGCTCATTGGCCAATTGCACGGCATTGGCATGATTGATCATGGCCAGCTGACGCAAACCTTTTTCGCCAAGCAAGGTCAAGTGAATAGAAAAAGCCAACGCCATCAGCCCCGAATTGGTGCAGATGTTACTCGTCGCTTTTTCGCGTCTGATATGTTGCTCTCTGGTCGACAGGGTCAACACAAAACCTTGCTGCCCGTCGACATCGACGGTTTTTCCGCAAAGGCGACCCGGCATCTGGCGGATATATTTTTGGCGTGTTGCAAACAAACCCACATAAGGACCACCAAAATCAAGCCCGCAGCCCAAAGACTGCCCCTCGGCTACAACAATATCTGCGCCCATGGACCCCGGCGATTTGATCGCGCCCAGCGATACAATTTCGGTAACTACAATAATCAGCAAAGCCTTTTTGGCATGGGCCGCCTCAGCCAGTGCGCTATAATCGCTGATCTGACCAAAAAAATCTGGATATTGTACAACCACGCAGGCCGTTTCGTCGTCGATCTGATCAATCAAATCTTCGGATTTAGCAATCGCTGGAGCCATCTGAACCAGATCACCCCCCGAAAAACGCTCCATATTCTCGACAACTGCGCGATATTGCGGATGCAAACCGCCCGACAGGATTGCCTTTTTGCACCGGGTCACGCGGCGTGCCATTAACACGGCTTCAGCTGTCGCCGTGGAGCCGTCATACATGGAAGCGTTGGCGACATCCATATCTGTGAGCATGCAAATCTGTGTCTGGAACTCGAACAGGACCTGCAAGGTGCCTTGCGAAATTTCTGGCTGATAAGGCGTATAGGCGGTCAAAAACTCAGAGCGCTGAATAAGATGATCAACGGTAGCGGGCACATGGTGACGATAAGCCCCCGCCCCGACAAAAAAGCCTTTGGCCTGACCGGCAGACAGGTTGCGCGCCGCCATTTGCGACAATTGGCGTTCTACCTCGATTTCACTGGCCGCCAATGGCAGATCAGGCAGTTTGTCCAACAGCTTGTCTTTTGGCACATCTGCGAACAAGGCATCGACATGATCAACACCGACTTTCGCCAGCATTTCGCGCCGATCATCGCGCGACAAAGGCAGGTAACGCATTAGCTCTCACTTTCAACAAATTCGGCATAAGCCGCTTTGTCCATCAATTCTTCCAGCTCGTCAGTGTTGGACAATTTGATCTTGATGAACCAGGCGTCGGCTTCGGCGCTTTCATTGACCAAAGCAGCGTTGTCGCCAAGCGCCTCATTGGCCTCAACCACTTCGCCACTGATAGGGGCATAAACTTCACTGGCTGCCTTGACGCTTTCCACCACGCAGGCTTCATCGCCCTGCTCGACTTCAAGGCCAGGATCCGGCAGTTCAACAAACACAATATCGCCGAGCTGTTCCTGAGCATGATCCGTAATGCCGATGGTGCCCACCCCGTCTTCGACCATGATCCATTCGTGTTCTTTTGTGTAATAGGTTTTCGACATCAAATGCCTCCTCATCTGTTCGTTAGATCTATTTCTTTTTGCGATAAAAATTATGTGCGACAAACGGCAAGGGCTGAACGAGGGCTGGCAGACGTTTGCCCCGCACTTCAAGTTCAAGAGCTGTGCCCGCCGCACTATGTTCGGCCCTCACATAGCCCATAGCCACCGGCCCACCCACCGATGGCCCATAGCCACCACTGGTCACAATGCCGATTTCCTCGCCTTGGACGCTAAAAACCTTTGTGCCCTCGCGGGCGGGGGCTCGGCCATCTGGCCTGATGCCCACCAGTTTTCTGGCTGGACCATCTTTGAGCTGTGCAAGAATTTTGTCAGCACCGGGAAAACCACCATTTTCACGGCGACGCTTGCCGATGGACCAGGTGAGATTGGCTTCAATGGGCGTGGTGGTCTCGTCAATATCGTGACCATAAAGACAAAGCCCCGCTTCAAGGCGCAGGCTATCGCGTGCGCCAAGGCCGATGGCTTCCACATCGCGGTGAGCTTCAAGCGCACGCCAGAATGTTTCGACATCTTTTGATTTAATCGCCAGTTCGAAGCCATCTTCGCCCGTATATCCAGAGCGCGAAACATGCATCCACATCTCATTGCCATCGACACTCACCGGCAGATCAAGAGAACTCATAAACGCCATCTCAGCGACTTGTGGCGCGAACCCTGCCAGCACATCCACGGCCTTTGGACCCTGCAAGGCAATAAGCGCCATATCATCGAGAATTTTCATTTCCACATTGCCCGGCATGCTTTTTTCGATGAGGGCAAAATCACGGGTCTTGCAAGCGGCATTGACCACCACATAGACCCAGTGCTCATGCCCCTCCATGCCAAGCCGAGTGACCATCAGATCATCCAGCACACCGCCATCATCGTTAAGCAGCTGCGAATAGCGCTGACGTCCGGGCTTTAAAATGGCAAAATTACCGGGTGCCAACGTTTCAAGTGCGTGTGCCGCGGTTTTAAACTCGCCATCGGCGGGGATCAAAAAGGCCTGTCCCATATGAGAGACGTCGAACAACCCAGCTTTTTCACGCACATGCAGATGCTCTTTGAGTACCCCAAGCGGATATTGCACCGGCATTTCATAGCCTGCAAACGGCACCATTTTGGCATTAAGTTTATTGTGAAAATCGTATAGCGGCGTGCGCTTTAGGGGAGTATCCCCCTGTTGATCCGACATATACCATTCTCCCTCGTTCCGAGACCTCAATGCGAGCGTGATCTGTGCCAGACTATGGCAAAGACACACACCCCCTCTGTCACGGAACCTGAGAGATTTGATTGGTTTATATCGCTCACGGACATTCCGCCTATCGGCGGGCCTCCGCGAGGGCGCGCAACACGCGGCGGGCACTTGCCCTTGCCAGATCTACGATCCGGTTTTTCCGCATTTTACACGCATCCAGCGACTGCTCGCCAGCAAACCAACTTACCCCTTCGGTGAGGTGCGGGGTTACCCCTGCACCTGCTTTCCAGAGTGCCATCTTCCTGCGGTCCGTTTGCCTGAGAGTTTCCCGTCGTTTTTTTGGGGCGGTTGCTCCTTCGGCGCCATAGCGTCTTTTAAGTCAAACACAATGATCTCTCCCGCAGGGATCAACTGGCATGCGCTCTTAATAGAAAAGCCTGAGGAATGAGTCAATCAAAGTGAGCAAACTCATTTTTTCTTTTTGGCCTTTCTGGGTACGGTTTTTGGATCAACCAAAAGCTCGCGATAAATTTCCACGCGGTCCCCTCGCGCCAATATGGTATCGAGCTTGGCCGGTACCGCATAAATGCCGATGCTGAGCTGATCTATTTCAAGCTCCTTGAAATGCTCCAGCACTCCCGAATTTTGGATCGCCTGAAGGGCGGTTGTGCCCTCCTCCACCGACATGGTCTGCCAAAAGCCATCACCGGGATGGGCACAAGCTACCGAAATTTCTATTCTCTTTGCCACTAAGCAGCCCGCTCCGGCGTTGACTGCGCCCCATGATCCAATGCCCGCTCAGTTGCACGTTTTACGCGGGCCGCATCAATGACATTTTTGAGCGCGATTAAAAAACCCAGCACGATAAATCCGCCGGGTGGCAAAATGAGTAGCAAGAAGCCTTTATAATCTTCGCCAAAAACCACCGTTTCCAAAAATGAAAACTGCTCCCCCAGCAATAATGAGGCGTTGAAAAACAGGGTGCCGGATCCCAATACTTCGCGGATACCCCCAATGACCACCAGAACGGCCGTAAACCCAAGCCCCATGAAAAACCCATCCACCATCGAGGGGATGACATCATTACGGGATGCAAAGGCCTCAGCGCGCCCTAAAATGGCGCAATTAGTAACAATCAGCGGAATAAACAGGCCTAACACCTTGTAAAGCTCATGCAGCCACGCGTTCATACCCATTTCAACCAGCGTGACCTGCGAAGCGATGATCAGCACGAATACCGGGATACGGATTTCGGGGGTGATAAAACCACGCCACAAGGAAACCGAAAAACCCGACGCCACCAGCACAAAGGTCGTCGCCATGCCCATGCCAAGACCGTTGGTGGCGGTGGCTGTCACGGCCATCAAGGGGCAAAGCGCCAGCAATTGCGCCAGCACAACATTGCGGTTCCACAGGCCATCCGCAATGATCGTGCGATAGTCTGGTGCATCCGTGCTCATGAGCCCGCCCCTCCCACATCTTTATCGATTGCTCGATTATCGCTCGACAAAAGTTCGGCCCTCTTGAATTTAAAAAACTCCAATCCCTCACGTACCGCTTTGACAACGGCGCGCGGTGTGATCGTGGCACCTGAAAACTGGTCGAACATACCGCCATCCTTTTTTACCCCCCAGTGGGCGCGCGGCGTATTTTGCAGCGAGAGGCCATCAAAACGGGTGATCCAGTCACTTTTCACGACCTCGATCTTGTCTCCAAGCCCCGGCGTTTCTTCATGGGACAAAACCCGCACGCCCAGCACTTCACCGCTCGCATCTATCCCCATGATCAAATGAATAGACATATAACCATGGATGGTCCGCGCAAAAGCAATCGCTGTTACCTTGCTCGCCTTGCGTGCTCGATAAACTTCATGCAATTGACCTGCCGCATCTTCCACGTGCATGACCTTGGCGCTCAAATCATTATCATGCAGCTGATCGGGGATGACGATCTCTAGCGAGCGCACCAGATCTTCGTGCTGGCGATCCTTGATCGATTGCTTTGTTGCCATATTGCCAAAGATCAAAAAAACGCCCGCAACCAGCGCAATGCCCCCTAACAACCCGGCATGCACAACTGGGTTTTTACTTTTCCCCCAGTTCATTGCCGCCCCCTTTCGCGCTGCTTGCTGGCAAGCGGCTCGCCGCTTTTGGTGCGGCCAAAAATGCGCGGTTTGACATAGTGATCGATGAGCGGCGTCATGGCGTTCATCAACAATATCGCAAAACCGACCCCTTCAGGAAAAATCGAATAGGCACGAATGAAAAAGGTCAGTGCGCCCACACCTGCGCCGAAAATCAGCCGTCCGGTATTGGACACTGGCTGGGTGACATAGTCGGTTGCGATGAAAAAAGCGCCAAGCACAAACCCACCCGAAAACACATGGGTCAGCAAGCCGGGGTGATAGGCAGGATTGAAAAAATGGGCAATCCCGGCAATCAGCGCCATACTGGCAAACATCGCCACCGGCGTGTGCCAGCTGATAATGCGCAGGGCCAGCAGGAATACACCACCAACAATCAGCAAAAGCGCTGACATCTCCCCCATGCTGCCGGGCAACACCCCCAGCATGGCGGTTGGCAAGTCGCTCACCAAGCCAGTTGCCCCCTCGATTGATTGCCCATCAAACTGCAACACTTTGATCTGCGTCAAGGTCGAGGCGCTGGTCAAAGCATCTATATTGATGCCGCCCATGAAAATAATATCAAGGGCCTGCGCGCAATTGGGACTTTGCTGCGCAAACAAAGGCTGCGGCTGCATAAAAAAGGTCATCTCAAGGGGAAATGAAATCAGCAACGCAATGCGCGCCACCATGGCCGGATTGAAAATATTTTGCCCAAGCCCCCCATAAATATGCTTGCCAAATACAATGGCGATAAAACCGCCAAGCACGCCAATCCACCACGGGGCCCAGGGAGGCAAGGCCATCGCCACCAGCCAGCCGGTCAGCACCGCCGATCCATCCAGCAAGAACGGCGTCACCGGTTTTCTGGCGATCAGCAGCGACAATGCCTCAAACAACAGGCTTGAACCAATAATGATGAAAAACAAAATGATGGCGGGCCAGCCAAATTGATAAAGGCTGAATATGGTGGCTGGAGCCAGCGCCAGCATCACCAGCAGCATGGTGCGCGGCACACTCGTGATGGCGTGTGTAAAGGGCGCACTGATGATTTTTGCCCGGCTCATGCCTTGACCTCGCCCGCTTGCGCGCCTTCTTGCTCTTGCGCTTTTTTACGAGCAGCAATGGCTTTTTTGCGCGCTTCTTGTTTGGCCTTTTTCTGGCGCGCTTTTTCCTCCACCCGCACTGAACGTTCGTCCGACAGGCGTTTCAAACGCTCGGCGCGTACGACTTCATTTCTCATCTCAAGCGCCTGCCCCTTGCCATAGTTGAAAAATTGCACGAGCGGAATATGGGAGGGGCAGACATAAGAACAGGCACCGCACAAAATACAATCAGCCAAACCTGCATCAAGCGCTGGCTCGATCTTTTCATTGCGCACCAGCACAAACAGATCTTGCGGCTCCAGTCCGCTGGGGCAGGCCGGAATACAAGCGCCGCAGCGAATGCAAGGGCGATGGGTACCGGGCTTCACTTCCGATTTTGTCAGCGCCAAAATGCCATTGGTGCCCTTGGTGATTGGCACCTCAAGATCGCTAAAAGGCAGCCCCATCATTGGCCCACCGATCATCATCTGCTCAAGCGGTTGCGAAAATCCGCCGCAAGTCTCCACCAGATGTGATACTTTCGTGCCGAGCAAAACATGATAATTGCCAGGATTTTTTATAGCGCCACCAGACACTGTGACGATGCGCGAAACCAGCGGCTGGCCAAGTCGCACCGCTTCATGCACGGCGTAAGCAGTGCCCACATTATTGACGATCAGACCAAGAGCGCCGGGCAAAGATCCAGACGGCACTTCCTCACCGGTTAGCGCTTTAATAAGATGTTTTTCCGATCCCATGGGATAGCGGGTTGGCACCAAAACAACGCTCATGCCTTTTTGCGAGACAATGGCGGTGCGCATAGCATCCGCCGCCTGTACGCGGCGATCTTCGATAGCGATAATGACATTAGGCACGTTCAAAATGTGCTGCAAGATGAAAATACCGTCGACAATTTTTTGCGCCTCTTCGCGCATCAGCCGATCATCGGCAGTGAGATAGGGTTCACATTCCGCGCCATTGATAATCAGGCTATGCAAGTCACTATACTTGCGAGCCTCAAGCTTGGCAGCCGTTGGAAACATCGCCCCGCCCATGCCAACAATACCGCTTTGATGGATCCGCTCGACGAGTTCGCTCACCGAGCTGTTTAGAGGATCAAGCGCGCTCGGTAGCGATCCCCAGCTATCGGCGCCATCTGGTTGCAATGTCACCATCATCTCAGGCAGGCCAGAGGGATGCGGGGATCGTCGCATGGCAATATTGGTAATGAGCCCGGATGTTGGCGCATGAACCGGCGCCGTGATGCCATGATTGCTGGCCGCGCCCTCCAGACATTTCGTGGCGCACATTCCGATCAACTGCCCCTTGGCCACAAGTTCCCCGACCTGCACCATGGGCTTTGCGGCAATGCCGATATGCTGATGCATGGGCAAGGACAGCTCCAAAGGCATGGGCACGGTTTGAATGGCCTTGTTGGCACTTAGTTCCTTATGGTCCTTGGGGTGGACGCCGCCCCTGATCTCGAAAAGTTTCATCAATCCGCACTCCCCGTTGCACGCTGCGAGGAGGTGGATTGCGGCGAGCCGGGCTTTGGCCATTTCCAGGACTGCACGTTGGCCTCTTTGATCGTCACCGGCACCATCTCAATGCAGTCGGTCGGGCAGACCTCAATACACGCCGCCCCGCCAACACAGGCGGAGGCAATCACCGTATGCAGTTTTTTGGGAGCGCCAATGATGCAATCGGTCGGGCAGACCAAAATACATTTCGTGCAGCCGATACAGCGCTCCTCATGCACAAAGGCCACAAGCGGCTCGTGATCCATTTTGCTAAGATCAATCTCGACATGCAGTTTTTCAGCCAGTTTAGCGGCCAGCGCTACGCCTCCTGGAGGGCATAAAGTGACCTCGATTTCCCCTGCGGACAAGGCTTCAGCAGCAGGACGGCATCCAACAAAACCACATTGCCCGCATTGCAGATTTGGCAGCATCTGCTCCAGCTCGTCGGCCAGCGGGTCTGATTCTACGGATAAAAAGCGCGCCGCCATCGACAGAACAACGCCAAGAAACAGGCCAAGAACGGCAAGAGCCGCAGCAGCGATCAGCATTTTCAACCCTTTCTCGGAACCCTGATTGGCCCGTAGCCCTTGATTGGCTCGCCCTATTTGACCAGTCCCGAAAAACCCATAAAGGCCATAGACAACATGCCAGCGGTGATAAATCCAATTGGCGCTCCCTTGAAGGGTAGCGGTACATCGTTCAATTCCAGCCGCTCTCTAATCCCCGCAAACATCACCATCACCAATGTAAAGCCAATCGCCGATCCAAATCCAAACAGCAAGCTTTGGACAAAGCCGTGGCCCTCATCAATATTCAATAAAGCCACTCCCAGCACCGCGCAATTGGTGGTGATCAATGGCAGATAGACACCCAGAACCTGATAGAGAATCGGCGAAATGCGCCGGATGGCGATTTCTGTAAATTGCACGATGGCGGCAATCACCAGAATAAACGTCACAAGGCGCAAAAAATCGAGCCCCAATGGTCGCAAAAAGTAGGTCTCCAGAAGCCAGCTCAAAGCAGCCGACAAGGTCAGCACAAAAGTCGTCGCCAACCCCATGCCAATAGCCCCGGCAAAGCGGTTTGAAACACCCATGAAGGGGCATAGCCCGAGAAATTTCACGAGCACCACATTGTTTACCAGTACGGTTGACAGCAATATGAGCAGATACTGCTCCATGTTCCCTCACTATAATTATGACATTGGTTATAGGTTTTTATGGGCGTCCTGACAATCTGCCAAAATTGTTGCTTATTTGCATGCGATAATCCCTTTACGGAAGAGAACAGCGTTAAAAGGCCCGCCTCTAGCGTTTCTCATAGAATGAAGGAATTGGATGGACGTTGATCAAGAATGGGAATACAAGGCCACAAGAATGATCACATTGAGCCAGAAAAGGCCGATTGAATGCCCCGCGCAGTGAAAAAATTATTTGTCAAAACCTATGGCTGTCAAATGAACCAGTATGACAGCGACCGCCTGTTTGAAGTCATGGGCGAAATCGGCTTTGAGAGCACCGATGACATGGCCAAGGCTGATGTGGTGGTGCTCAACACCTGCCATATCCGCGAAAAGGCCGCCGAAAAAGTCTATTCGGACCTTGGACGTATCAAGCTGATCCGCAATAAGCGCCTGCAAAATGGCGAAGAAACAACGGTTGTTGTGGCCGGTTGCGTGGCGCAGGCAGAGGGCCGCGAAATCCTGGCCCGCGCCCCCGTCGTCAATATCGTCATCGGTCCCCAGAGCTATCATCGCCTGCCTGATTATATTTTTTCAGCCGAGCAGCACAAACAACGGATCGTTGACACCGACTTTCCAACCGATCTCAAATTCGAGCACCTTCCCGCTCGCACCATCAAAAAACTGACCGCTTTTATCACCGTACAAGAAGGTTGCGATAAATTTTGCACCTTTTGTGTGGTGCCCTACACACGAGGTGGAGAATATTCGCGGCCCGTCAAAGAGATCGTTCGCGAGACCATTGAGCTGGCACGCCAAGGCACCAAAGAGATCACCCTGCTGGGGCAAAACGTCAATGCCTATCATGGGGCCAATAAAAAAGGCAAACCGGTCAGCCTTGCGCGCCTCATCAAAAAAGTTGCCAAAGTGGAAGGGCTGGAGCGCATCCGATATACTACCAGTCACCCCAACGATATGAGTGATGATCTGATCGAGGCACACAAAGAGATCGAAAAGCTCATGCCTTATCTGCATCTGCCTTTCCAGTCTGGCTCCGATAAAATCCTCAAAGCCATGAACCGCGACCATAAAATCGATAAATATCGCGAGATCCTTGAACGCGTGCGTGAAGCTCGCCCTGATATAGCTCTGTCCACCGATATCATCGTTGGCTTTCCCGGCGAAACGGACCAGGACTTCGAAGACACCATGCAATTGGTGCGCGACATCAAATATGCTCAAGCCTATTCCTTTACCTATAGCCCCCGCCCCGGCACCACAGCTGCGCTCATGGAAGATCAGGTCGAAAAACACGTGGCAAGCGAGCGTCTGCAACGATTGCAAACCTTGCTGAAAGAACAGCAATTTGAGTTTAATCGCGCCCAGATTGGCAAAAAACTACCTATTTTGCTGGAAAAGCGCGGCCGCGAACCAGGCCAGCTAGTGGGGCGCTCTCCCTATCTGCAACTGGTGCATGTGATTGCGCCCGACGAGATGATGGGACGCATTGTCGATCTCGAAATTGTCGACACGACGCGAAATAGCCTTGCTGGCCAACTGCAAAGGCCCAAAATAAAGAGCTCGTATAATTTATCATCCGGAAAAAAATTCAGTGTTCGAGCGTACCAAGGAGATATGATTGCCGCAAACAACAAAAAAAGGGGACGTCAAACAGCTTGTTCTTGAATTCGAGGACAATAACCTCATACGTGAATTGCTGGGGGAGTTTGATGAGAATCTGGCGCTGATCGAAGACCGGTTGGGCATTGAAACCCACACCAATGGCAATCTGATCACCTTGTCTGGATCAAACCACGCCATCAAAACTGCTAAATCCGTTCTGGAGGGCCTCTATCACCGCTTGCGTCATGGCGAACAGATCACTCCTGCTGATGTTGATGGCACTATCCGCCATCTTGATCCCATGATGCCAGTGACGCCCCGCGCCAATGCCCGCAAAAAAGCCCCGCGCAAACCAAGCAAAAAACCATCGAAGCGCGCTATTGTTAAAAGCGGCCCTGACGGTGCAGCGCAGATCAAAACCAAAAAGCGTCTGATCACTGGCCGGACAAAATTGCAAAGCGAATATTTGCGCACCATTGATAAAAATGAACTGACTTTCTCGGTTGGCCCAGCTGGCACCGGCAAGACCTATCTGGCCGTAGCTTACGCTTCAGCGGCCCTTGAACTTGGCCTCATTGATCGCTTGATCCTGTCACGCCCGGCTGTGGAAGCCGGGGAGCGTCTGGGGTTCTTGCCCGGCGACATGCGCGAGAAAATCGACCCTTATCTGCGCCCCCTTTATGACGCCCTCTATGATATGCTGCCAGCCGAAAAGGTAGAGCTTGGACTTGAGAGCGGCACCATCGAGATCGCCCCGCTGGCCTTTATGCGTGGCCGCACGCTTTCCCATGCGCTGATCATCCTTGATGAAGCGCAAAACTGCACGCCCATGCAGATGAAAATGTTTCTGACCCGACTTGGCGAGGGCTCACGCATGATCGTCACGGGAGACCCCTCGCAGATCGATCTGCCTGCCGGCACACGCTCTGGATTGATCGATGCCAGCTCACTGCTGCAAGACATTGAGGGCATTGGCCATATCCGTTTCACCGGCAAGGATGTGGTGCGTCACGATCTCGTCACGCGCATCGTCAACGCCTATGACAATAAAGATAAAAAGCGCAATACGCAGCGTAAAAAAGCCGCCAGGGACGCGCAATAGACGTGCCTCAATCAACGGATCTCACACTCGATCTGATTATCAGCCATGAGCCTTGGCATGAGCTTAAAGAACTCGAGCCGCTGATCGCGCAAGCGGCCAATGCCGCCTGTGCAACTGCCAGCAAGCTATGCGGCGCGCTAGGTCCCTTTGAGGTGGCGATCAATCTGTCAAACGACCAGCAGGTCGCGCAGCTCAACCATCAGTTCAGGGGCAAAGACAAAGCCACCAATGTGCTGTCCTTTCCGTTCGACAATGAGTTCCCCGAACTCCTTCAGGGCCCCGAACCGCTGGGGGATATCATCCTTGCGCTCGAAACCATCACCCGTGAAGCCAAAGACGAGGAAAAATTGATAGGTCATCATATTGCCCATCTTGTCGTGCATGGTATTTTGCATCTGTTTGGCTATGATCATGAGGAATTAAGCGAGGCCAGCTTGATGGAGGAACTGGAGTGTCAAATTCTGGCCTCTTTACATATCCCTTCCCCCTATCGCGATGTTTAAAACAATGCTATCATCAAACTTTGAAAACCAAGGCTCGAAAACAAAATGAACGACCAAAATGCGGTGACCACTGAATTAACCGACACCGACCCTTGTGCTGCCGACCTGATCGACGAGGACAGTCCAAGCTTTTTCACACGCTTGAAACGAACATTTGGCCTCGCGCCCGTTCCCTCTCCAAGGCAACAGATTTTAAATCTACTGCATACAGATACCCTGGCCACATCGCGTGATTTCTCCCGTCAAGAACGCTCCATGCTGCGCAATATTTTGCGCTTCGACACCTTGCGCGTCGACGATGTGATGTTGCCGCGGGCAGATATTATCGCCATTGACGAGCTGGCAACGCTGGGCGAGCTGTTCGCCCTGTTCGAGACCTCTTCCCATTCACGCATTCCGCTCTATCGCGAAACCCTCGATGATCCGCGCGGCATGGTGCATATCAAGGATTTGATGCTGTGGATTGCCAATCGTCAACAAGGTGAGAATAACGACGACACAAAACCCAAACAGCGCAGCGCACAAAGGCAAACGGGCCTGCGCCTGGTGGAGACCCAAAAACCCATCATCAATCTGGCCGATATCGATCTGGAGCAAACCATTGCCTCCATCAAAATCCGCCGCTCCATGCTCTATGTGCCCCCGGGCATGCCCGTGCTTGATCTGTTGCTGCGCATGCAATCTACGCGCACGCATCTAGCTCTGGTCGTGGATGAATATGGCGGCAGCGACGGCCTTGTATCGATTGAAGATCTGGTTGAAGAAGTGGTGGGCGAAATTGAAGACGAGCATGATGTCGATGAGGGAGCCTCCCTCATCGCTCATCCCAAAAAAGGCTTGCTCGCCAAAGCACGTACGCCAATCACCGAACTCGAACTGCATCTTGGTTATGACCTTATTTCCAGCAAGGAAGACGACGAATTCGATACACTGGGTGGCCTTGTTTTTGCGCTTGCCAAACGGGTTCCTGTGCGCGGTGAAATCGTCGCTCATCCAAGCGGTATAGAGTTTGAAGTTCTCAATGCCGATCCACGGCGCATCAAAAGCCTGCGCATCCATATCCCCGACAATGATGCAAAGCGCCAAAGCGACGATCATCGCGACCAGCAAACTCCCAAAGCCCTTGATGCCGGGGAATAGATGATGCCGGGGAATAAATGATTATCGGGCGCATGCATGACTTGAGCGGCTGGCGGCAAATGGCAACAGCCTTTGCAGCTGGCTCCTTAAGCGTCTTGTCGCAGGCCCCCTTTCATCTGTGGCCGGTGCTCTTTCTCACCCTGCCCGTCCTCATCTGGTTGATCGATGGGGCCGTTGAGCATCACGCCGAAAATCGCCAACAGATTTTCAAAAAAGCCGCCGCAATTGGCTGGGCCTTTGGCTTTGGCTATTTTTTGTTCGGTCTATACTGGATCGGCAAAGCATTCCTCGTGGAAGCAGGCGTGTTTCTTTTTCTCATGCCGATCGCCATGACCTTGATGCCGGCGGGACTGGCGCTATTGTACAGCCTTGCGATTGGCTTGGCCGCACTATTTTGGAAGCCCGGCATATCGCGCATTTTGAGCCTCTCCATGGCGCTGGCCATTACGGAATATTTACGCGGCCATATTTTTACGGGCTTTCCCTGGAATGCCCTTGGTCATGTCTTTGCAGGGGAAGCTGGACTATCACAGCTTTCGTCTTTGCTCGGCCCCTATGCCTTGTCATTTTTTTGCGTATTGGTCTTTGCTTCGCCCGCAATCGCCCTCTTTAAAAATCAGAGCGAACGGGTTAAAAACCAGTCTGAACGCACAGGTTTGGCACACTACAAAGCCCCCTTGATCATCGTTAGCAGCTTGCTGGTCGCCTCCATCTGGGGCCATGTGCGGCTGTACAATGCAATCGACAAAGAGGTGCCCAATGTGGTTTTGCGCCTCGTGCAACCCAATATCAAACAGGTCGATAAATGGCGCCCTGGAAATGCTGGTCCGATCTATCGCTCCATGCTTGAGCTATCGGCACAAAAAACCAAACAAACGCCTCAAGGGTTAAAGTCAATCACCCATCTGATCTGGCCAGAATCTGCTTTGCCGTTTTTTATGGCACGCTCCGCCGAGGCCCTTAAAGGCATTGACAAGCTACTCCCGGACCAAGTCACGCTGATCACCGGGGCCATGCGCTATAAAGCGCCAAAACAGACAGTTAAAACACCCCGGCGAGCAGTTTTTAACAGCCTGTACGTCGTCGATGGCAAAGCTCGCATTATCAAAACTTTTGATAAAAAACACCTCGTGCCGTTTGGCGAATATCTGCCTTTTCAATCGGTGCTCGAGGCGATCGGCCTGCGCCAGATCGTGCAGGTGCGTGGACGCTTTGAAACGGGCCAGAAACCGCGTTTGGTGCATCTGGAAAATGCGCCGCCGTTCGCGCCCCTGATTTGCTATGAGGTCGTGTTCCCCCAGGAGATTATCGAACCTGGCACGCGCCCCAAATGGCTGCTCAATCTCACCAATGACGCATGGTATGGCGTCTCAACCGGCCCGTATCAGCATTTCGTCCAGTCCCGCATCCGGGCCATTGAGCAAGGTCTGCCAATGGTGCGGGTGGCCAATACCGGCATATCCGGGGTGATCGACCCCTATGGGCGGATCGTGCAATCACTACCCCTTGCCAGCAAGGGGATACTTGATGCTGCTCTGCCGATGGCCATTGGTAAAACCATCTATGCGCGTTACGGAAAATGGTTATTCTGGCTTGTTATAGGGGGGGCAATTGGCACGATTCTCCTCGCAGAGAGAACCAGACCCTAGATATCCACAGAGTGTATTTTTATATTTTACACTATACAGTTGAAATACTTCTGGCCCATTATGAGTGTCAGTTCACTGTGAGAGGCGGCTAACATTGGTCCTTTTGCCATTAATCATGGCTATCAATACACCAAAAGAGCCGTAAAAGAACTCGCAAATAAGTTGCATTTGCTGGTTACACACTGTTGATTGTGAAAAAGGAAGGTTGCAAGCGGGCAGCACCGCTTCACCTCATCGATCATTGTTAGGGCGTTAACTCTGGACTGCCGTGCAAACTGCCTGGCAATCAAACTTACAATAACTAACCCAATAACCCGCTTCGAGGACAAACGTGACTGTAGCAAAGAAACCAAATCCAATCGATATACATGTTGGCAGCCGCGTGCGACTGCGGCGTATGCTTTTGTCCATGAGCCAGGAAAAACTTGGCGATCAGATGGGGCTGACTTTTCAGCAAATCCAGAAATATGAAAAAGGCACCAACCGTATTGGCGCCTCGCGCCTGCATCATATTTCGCAAATTCTCGAAGTGCCCGTGCAGTTCTTTTTTGATGATGCTCCAATGAGCGCCGGTCAGGCAGCTGGCATGGGCGGCATGAGTGAACCCAAGATGGAAAATTTCGTCTATGAGTTCATCAGCACAAGAGATGGTCTTGAATTGATCCGCGCTTTTGTCAGCATTCATGACCCCAAGGTGCGCAAGCGCATTGTTGATCTCGTACGCACCTTGTCGAGCGAAGATATGGCCTCTCGCGACACAGGCAAGGCAAAATCATAAATTCACACATCAAGCACGCCAGCTCGCATTGATGCGGATGACACGAGTGTGAGCGCAAGTTCATCCTCTTACTGTGCGATTGCAATATTAGTTTATGCCCAATCCCATTTCGCGCTTGACCCCCACCCTTTGTGCTGCAACAAACGGCGTCAATTCAACCATTCATTCTCATCCGTGCAATTCCAGGAGATTTCAGGTGTCCCAACAAAACTATCTGTTCACCAGTGAAAGCGTTTCAGAAGGTCATCCCGATAAAATATGCGACCGCATATCAGATTCTGTTGTCGATCTGTTTCTGGCAGCTGAACCCTCTTCCAAAGTCGCGTGTGAAACGATGACCACCACAAACCGGATCATTCTGGCTGGTGAAACCTTTGGCCCGGCCTCTGTTGATAATGCCGCCATCGAAGAAGCGGCGCGGCGCTGTGTGCGCGAAATCGGCTATGAGCAAGATGGATTTCATTGGAAAAACGCCGAAGTGCAGATTTATCTGCATGAGCAATCCAGCGATATCCGCCAAGGCGTTGAGCGCGGCGAGGAAAAAGACGAAGGGGCAGGAGATCAGGGCATCATGTTTGGATATGCCTGTGATGAAACGCAAGACCTGATGCCGGCACCCATCGCCTATGCGCATCAGATCCTGCACGATATGGCCAAAGCTCGCCATTCTGGTGAAACGGATATTCTGGGCCCCGACGCAAAAAGTCAGGTCACACTACGCTACGAAGATGGCAAGCCGGTTGGTACCACATCCATTGTTGTCTCCACTCAGCACACCGAAGATGCAACCCGTGATCAGGTCGAAGAAGTGGTTGCTGGTATCGTACGAGATATTCTACCAGATGGCTGGATGTGCCCGGACGAAGAGTTCTATATCAATCCAACCGGCAAATTCGTCATTGGTGGACCTGATGGCGACGCGGGTCTGACCGGCCGCAAAATCATCGTCGATACCTATGGTGGCGCAGCCCCTCATGGTGGCGGTGCCTTTTCGGGCAAAGACCCCTCCAAGGTCGATCGCTCCGCCGCTTATGCCGCTCGCTACCTGGCCAAAAATGTGGTGGGAGCCGGTCTTGCCGATCGCTGCACCCTGCAACTTTCTTATGCCATCGGCGTCGCCAAGCCCTTGTCGCTTTATGTCGACACTGACGGCACCGGTAAAATCAGCGAAGAGAAGCTTGCAGGCATTTTAATGGAAGTCATGGACCTGACCCCCAGCGGCATCCGCAAACAGCTGGATCTACGCCGCCCGATCTATGAGCGCACCGCCTCATACGGCCATTTTGGACGCAAGCCCGATAATGATGGCGGCTTCTCGTGGGAAAAACTCGATCTCGTCGAAGCTATCAAAAGCGCCATGAGCTAGGAATTAGTCGCCTGTGCGGCGGGCAGAAAAGGGCGAACCCCTTTCATCCCCACTGTGTAAATGGGGTCTGGGGACTACTCCCCAGTGCTGTCCGCGAGGACATTCGTACTGGATAAATTTGTCCTTGATATTATGACCAACGAAAACTCACCCCGCAGACGTCATGTGCATGGCCGCACCAAGGGTGGCAAGCTCAGCCCTCGCAAGCAAAAATTGTGCGATGAGCTGTTGCCCAAACTCCGCGTGTCCATACCCGAACAAGAAAATACTCTTGTTCCTTGCGATTTATTTGCGTCCAAGCCTTCGAACGTCTGGCTGGAGATCGGCTTTGGCGGCGGTGAGCATCTGGCCTGGCAGGCCGCACAAAACCCTGACACCGGTTTTATTGGCTGCGAGCCATTCATCAATGGCACTGCCAAATTACTGGTGGCGATTGAGGAACAAAGCTTGAGCAATGTGCGCATACATGACGATGATGCCGTTGAGATATTGGAAGCCCTCGCGCCCCAAAGCATCGACCGCCTGTTCATTTTGCACCCTGATCCCTGGCCCAAAAAGCGCCATCACAAGCGCCGCTTTATCAATCAACGTAACCTCGACCTGCTGGCCAAGGTGTTAAAACCGGGATGCGAGCTGCGCTTTGCCAGCGATATTCCCCATTATGTCGCCTGGACACTGAAACATATGGCGATGCGCACAGATTTTGTCTGGACTGCTCAATGTGCCAACGACTGGCGCACCCGCCCTGAGGACTGGCCAGCCACCCGCTATGGGCAAAAAGCCCTGCGCGAAGGACGTCCGCCAGCGCATTTGCGGTTTGTCAAAGTGTAATACCAGTCCGCGCCCGTCAGCGCTAATCGCGCTAAAAAAACACGACCCTCATTTATATTTGAACCTTTTTACAAGCCGCCACTACTAACTGTGTGTGCCGCATAATCGAACCAGAATATCAAATTGATCAGGAGTGAAATATGAAAAAAATGATTGCAACAGTTGCCGCCATAACGGTTCTGTCCATTTCAGGTGCCAACGCCTGGCAGCTGAATCTCGATGTGGGAGGTATCTATATTGGTATCGATGAAGGCTCTGTCGAAATCGATACCCCTAGCGACAGCGACAGCGGCTCTTGGGATACAAGTGACGATTAATCTACAATAAAACACCACGAAAGAAAAAATCCTGCCATGCTTAAATACGTCGCATCAGATTCTAGCGATAAAGCACGGCAGGCTAGTGACGTCCAAACCGTGCAACGAACTGTATTTTTCATGCTTGCCGGTGCCCCCCTTTGGACTTCACTCACCATAATCCCCGGCAATCAAACTTCTTCCTTGCATCCCCCCGACCCTTTCCTATATAGAGTACATACACGATTATTCCTGAATAAGACGGATGTCTTTGATGGGGTGGACTTCAGGGGCTAGCGCTCGGGAGGTCCGCTCTTTTTTCGTTTTCAGGGTGAACAAAACCTGAAGGAAGAGCCTTTTGACGAGCCAGCAAGCCGATCTCGAAAAAGAACGCCGTTTTGTCGTCGAAACGGGTGTGGCGGGTAATATTGCCGCCCTCGCCGAGCCGGTGATTGAAGCCCTTGGCTATCGGCTGGTGCGCGTGCTGGTTTCCAATCGCGATGGCGGTACGCTGCAGGTGATGGCAGAGCGCCCTGATGGACATATTGATGTCAATCAATTGACCAAGATCAGCCGTGATCTATCCCCATTGCTGGATGCCCACGATTTGATCAGCGACCGATATTTCCTGGAAGTCTCTTCGCCCGGCATTGATCGTCCGCTGGTCCGCCCCAGCGATTTTGAGAAATGGATCGGCTATGAAGCCAAGATTAAAGTCAACCAGCCGATTGACGGCCAGAAGCGCTTTCGCGGCATCATTGAAGGCTATGAAGAAAATGAAGTTTTGTTGCGCGCCCCGGTTGGCGAGCAAAAAACCGATCAGATACTGGGATTTGCCCCGCAACTGATTGAAGACGCCAAACTGGTGTTGACCGATGAATTGATCAAGGCAGCAATGGCCGGAAAAGCGGCGCAAAGTGCCGATACGGATTTGAAAGACGAATAGCTTGAAGGCATGACCCGACGGTTTTTGGTCAAACCCGCAAGAAAAGTTTCATAACAGCCCTTCGAAACACGCCATATTGGTGGGGGCTTTAAGTAACGCCCTCAAATAGCCGTTCGGCGACGGGGCATAAAAATGGAGAGCCACAATGGCGCAACCCGGTGTAAGTGCGAATAAACTTGAATTGCTGCAGATTGCCGATGCGGTGGCCCGTGAAAAGGACATCGACCGCATGATCGTCATCGAGGCGATGGAAGAAGCCGTGCAAAAAGCCGCCAAGTCGCGCTATGGCAGCGAAAACGATATCCGCGCCAAGATCGACATCAAAACCGGGGAAACAGAACTCACCCGCGTCATGACCGTGGTGGAAGAAGTTGAAAACGAACATACAGAAATGACCCTTAAACAGGCTCAAGAACTTGAAAAAGATATCGAGATCGGTGGCGAGATCATTGATCTGCTACCGCCGTTTGATTATGGCCGCGTGTCCGCCCAAAACGCCAAACAGGTGATCGTGCAAAAAGTACGCGAAGCAGAGCGCGAGCGCCAATATCACGATTATAAGGACCGTATTGGCGAGGTGATCTCTGGCGTTGTCAAACGCGCTGAATATGGCAATGTGGTTGTCGACCTTGGTCGCGCCGAAGCGATTATGCGCCGCAATGAGAGTATCCCGCGCGAAATGTTCCAGATCCGCGACCGCATCCGCGCCTATATCCATGATGTGCGTCAAGAAGCCCGTGGCCCGCAGATTTTTCTATCGCGCACCAAACCAGAATTCATGGCCAAACTGTTCGCGCAAGAAGTGCCTGAAATCTATGACGGCATTGTCGAAATCCGCTCAGTGGCAAGGGATGCCGGGTCTCGCGCCAAGATTGCCGTTATCTCCAATGACAGCTCTGTTGATCCAGTTGGTGCCTGTGTGGGCCTGCGCGGATCGCGTGTGCAAGCGGTTGTCAATGAGCTGCATGGCGAAAAAATCGATATCATTCAATGGTCCCCTGATGCCGCCGCCTTTATCGTCAATGCCCTGGCCCCTGCAGAGGTCGCCAAGGTGGTGCTTGATGAAGAAGTCTCACGCATCGAAGTTGTGGTACCTGATGAGCAATTGTCCCTGGCCATTGGCCGTCGCGGCCAAAATGTTCGTCTGGCCTCGCAGCTGACCGGCTGGGATATCGACATCCTCACCGAGAAAGAAGAATCAGAGCGCCGTCAGGCTGAATTTGAACAACGCTCCAACAGCTTCATGGAGACCCTCAATGTCGATGAGGTCATCGCCCAGCTGCTCGTCACAGAAGGTTTTACCTCGGTGGAAGAAGTCGCCTATGTGGATGCGACCGAAGTCATGGCTATCGAGGGATTTGACGAAGATACTGCCGCTGAAATCCAGGGCCGCGCCAAAGACTTTTTACAACAACAAGAAGTCGATCAGCTGGAACGCTGCAAGAAGCTGGGGGTCAATGTGGAATTGCGCGACCTGGATGGCATGACCTTGCCCATGATGATTGTGCTTGGTGAAAACGAAGTATTCAACATGAAAGACTTCGCATATTGCGCCACAGATGACCTTACTGGCTGGTACGAAAAAGTTGACGGCGAGAGAAAACACTTTGAAGGTTTTTTCAATGGCTTCAAGATCGATCGAAATGGCGCGGAGCTGATGGTCATGACGGCCAGACTAAAAGCTGACATCATCACGCAAGAAGACTTTGACGCGATTATCAACCCGCCTGTTGAAGAAGAAGAAGCCAGCGAAGAGACCGTTCCTGCGGTCATCAAGCCAGCTGAACCAACCGAAGCCAGCGTCTTTAAGACCTGATTTTTTTTAGCAAGGAGCGCTTACTATAGGCACAAAGGCCAAAATACGGACCAGCAGAGGCAAAATGGACAAACCATCGCCCCTTCGCCAGTGCGCGCTGACCAGAGAGAAGCTGCCGGTTGAGGAGCTTTTGCGTTTTGCTTTGTCGCCGGAAAAAAACGTCACACCGGATCTGCGTTGTAAGCTTCCCGGGCGAGGACTTTGGCTAAAAGCGGATCGCTCGATCCTTATAGAGGCGATAAAGAAAAACAGCTTTGCGCGTGGATTTCGCGAAAAAGCACTCGTCAACGACAATCTTGTTGATATGATAGAAAAGCTGACAAGAATTGACGCTCTACATACCCTTTCACTGGCCAACAAGGCAGGTCATGTGATAACGGGATATGAAAAAATCAAAAGAGCACTTGCCAAAGGCGACGTAAAGTGGCTTTTGCATGCAATGGAGGCCTCGCGCAACGGATCTGACAAGCTGGACAGGTATTTTGGCCCGTCCAGTCAAGATCGAGAAGATGAAGATGGTCCGGTATCAAGGGGCACCCCCGAAACGGGCGATCCTACTGATCGTAAAAACATCACGGGCATACTAAGTGCTTTGTTTACCGGTGATGAATTGAGTTTGGCACTCGGGCGATCTAATGTGATACACATAGGTCTCAAACGAGGTGAGATGGCGAAGCGCTTTACGTTTGCGCACAAAAAATGCGGCGCTTTCAATACGCGCCAACAGGATGGGATCGATCGAGATAACAGCCTGTTATGAAACTGAAATATGAGGCTCGACGCAACAATCAGGAGCGGGTCATGAATTGATTTGATGTTTGATAAGGAGGGCCTGCGGGCCTAATACTGGATGAGCGACAATAAAGATAGTGACGGCAAGACCATACAAAGCTCTCGCACCATGACCCTGAAATTGCAAAAGACGGTCGATGCGGGTCATGTGCAGCAGAGCTTTTCGCAAGGACGCAAGAAAACGGTCGTCGTCAAAAAGAAAAGAAAACGGATCATTACACGCCCTGGCGAGCAAGCTCCCGCAGCAACAGAGGCTGTGGCTGCTCCCGTTAGCACGCCGCAAAAAGTTGCTCCTCCCAAACCAGTTGTTGCTAAAACCAGCAGGGCTGGCGCAAGCAATGCCCGACCGAAAAAAACATCGGGAGGCGGCACTTCTGACAAGCTGCTCTCCAATGCCGAAGTTGATGCCAGAACGCGCGCGCTGCAAATGGCGCGAGAACGCGATGTTGTGGAAGCAGCACAAAAAATCGAAGATGATGCTGCGCGCGCCGAACAAGAAAAGCTGGACGTGATCGAGCGCGAAAAACAAGCCACAATTGAAGCAGTCAAGCTGACAGTTGATCAGGCTAAGCCTGCTGCCAAGCCAAGCGTAGTCGCTAAAAAACCAACTGGCCGAAAAGCACCAAAAGTGGACCAGGCCAGCGCGGAAGCCCAAGCTGAAAAACGCGGTGAATATACCAAGGCAAAAACCGCGCCTCAAGGCAAAGACAATCTGCGAGATCGCCGTCCAAAACTCGAAACACCTTCGCCAAGCAGAACTAAAGGTGATAATCGTGGACGCTCACGCAAACTGACCATCCAGAACGCCCTTGATGAAGGCGGGCGCCAAAGATCGCTTGCCTCCTTGAAGCGCCGTCAGCAAAAACAACGACGCGCTGCCCAGTCAAGTGGACCAGCAGAGAAAATCTCTCGCGAGGTGATCCTGCCAGATACCATCACCATTCAAGAGCTTGCCAACCGCATGACAGAACGCTCAGTGGATGTCATCAAATTCTTGATGAAACAAGGACAGATGCAAGCGGCCAATGATGTCATTGACACAGATACCGCTGAACTGATCGCCGAAGAATTCGGCCATACGGTCAAAAGGGTTTCAGAATCTGATGTTGAAGAAGGGTTTATTGGCATTGAAGACGATCTCGAAGATCTGCTGCATCGCGCCCCTGTTGTAACCATCATGGGCCATGTGGACCACGGTAAAACATCCCTGCTTGACGCTATTCGCGAGGCCAATGTGGTCTCAGGTGAAGCAGGCGGCATTACCCAGCATATTGGTGCCTATCAGGTCGACAAAGGAGATAAAGGCAAAATTACCTTTATCGATACTCCAGGTCATGCTGCCTTTACGGAAATGCGTGCCCGCGGTGCCAAAGTAACCGATATCGTCGTTCTCGTGGTGGCCGCCAATGATGGCGTCATGCCCCAGACCATTGAAGCGATCAACCACGCCAAGGCTGCCGAAGTGCCGATCATTGTGGCGATCAACAAAATCGATCTGCCCGAAGCTGATGCCAACCGGGTCCGCACCGACTTGCTGCAACACGAGATCGTTGTTGAAACCATGGGCGGGGACGTGCTCGAAGTCGAGGTTTCGGCGATCAAACAAACCAATCTGGATGGCCTGCTAGAAGCCATCTTGAACCAGGCAGAAATCCTTGAGCTCAAGGCCAATCCAGAGCGCAAAGCCGAAGGGTTTGTTATTGAAGCCCAACTGGAACGAGGCCGCGGTTCTGTTGCCACCTTGCTGGTACAACGCGGAACGTTAAAAGTTGGCAATATCGTTGTCGCTGGTCCAAGCTGGGGCCGCGCTCGCGCCCTTGTTAATGATCAAGGCGATCATATCGCTGAAGCTGGCCCATCCCTGCCTGTGGAAGTGCTCGGCCTCAATAGTGCTCCCAATGCCGGCGATCAGTTTGCTGTCGTGGAAAATGAACAGCGAGCCCGTGAAATTACCGAATATCGCGAACGCAAACGCCGCGATATGATCGGTGCTGGCTCTGGTGCCCGCACATCTCTTGAACAGATGATGGAGCAGTTGAACGACGCTGAAAAATCGGAATTCAAAATCATTGTCAAAGGTGATGTGCAAGGCTCTATCGAAGCCATTCAAGGTGCTCTTGATAAACTTGGCACAGATGAAGTGACCGCCAATATTGTTCATTCAGCAGTTGGCGGCATCAATGAGAGCGACATTACTCTGGCTTCGGCCTCCAACGCTATTATTGTCGGCTTTAATGTCCGCGCCAACAACCAGGCCAAAGAATTGGCGACCGCCGAAGGCATCGAGATCCGCTATTACTCCGTGATCTATGACCTCGTTGATGACGTCAAAGCCGCCATGTCCGGCCTCTTGAAACCAGAAAGACGCGAGACCTTTATCGGTAATGCGGAAATCCTGGAGATCTTCAATATCACCAAGGTCGGTAAAATCGCTGGTTGTCGCGTCACAGATGGCAAGATGGAACGCGGTGCCGGTGTGCGCCTCATTCGCGATAATGTGGTGATCCACGAAGGCGAGCTGTCAACGCTCAAGCGCTTCAAGGATGAAGTCAAGGAAGTTGCAGGCGGCCAGGAATGTGGTATGGCCTTTGAAAACTATCAGGACATGCGCCCTGGGGACGTCATCGAGGCCTTCACCGTCGAAATGATTGATCGGAGCCTCTAGCTGCTGGCGACCTGATTAAAGGTCCGGTGCAAGGGAGTTTTCTTATGTCCGAGCGCAAAAAGAACCATAGACGCGATGGCGTTGGCCCTAGCCAGCGCCAGCTGCGGGTGGGAGAAAGC
>JAJRQA010000093.1 GCA_024280475.1 Alphaproteobacteria bacterium | reverse complement strand
GCTTCAAGTGCTACTTTCGCTTTGAAATCAGCCGAAAAACGACGTCGCTTTGTCATCTCGCATATTCCTCATCTATCTGACAAGAATACACCTTAGCAGACTGTCCGATTTTGTGGGACCAGCTCAGAAAAAGCACAAAAACATCGGTGTCCCTCTCCATTTTTCACGTTAAATCGCCGTCCCCTTGTCCCTACAAGACAACCAGCGAAAAGCACGCTTCAATTCAAGACAGCCATTTTTGTCATACCAGCGGCCATGAGCAAGAATAACGCGCTCGGGTGCCCATCTCAGCATATGGTCATAGGATTTACAGGCCAAGTCATGGGAGCCCTTGAACGTCATGCGCAGATCAATGGGAAGTTTGCCATCGGGGTCAAGATTGCCAGCCAGTTTCAACATCCACCGCATAACTCTAGAGACCTTCGCTGGTTCGAAATTTTCAATCAAGTCCGCGAGTATCAAGGTTTTTGACGATTTATGAAAGAAAATCACTTCATCCATAAACTTGCTACCACGAAAAATATGCTGATCAATATCGCTCGCCCAAGCCTCCGACACCCAGTCACCCAGATCTTCATCAAAATGCACCTCAATGCCGCGACTTGCTGCCCGCTCTACCACGCCAGGAGACGCCCAGCATTTCGCATCAGGATAAAGCTCATGCCAGACATGTATGGAGGCATAATGTATCTTGTTGGGAGAAACCAGATGCGACACAACTCCCAACTCGTTCAAAACCCGAAGCAGGTCGTCGTCCGGCTTGGTGGGGGAATGAAGGAACAGGTGATCATCTGGCAATTTGATCACGGTCATCCTGGTTGGAAATGGGACGTTCAAACCAAATTGCTGCATATGCTCAATCGGTCCATCAACAATCCAGATATTTTCTGCGACGGGCTTCAAGATATTGATCGGTTCATAGACATCAATATGCCCCATCGCTGTTCGCTCCTAGTTTCCCACCATCCAGCGCAAGGATTTGATGGCAACATGTTTGAACGGGGTGCGCGAGGATCGTTTGCGCTTGCCACTGGAGCGGGTTGTCATTGCTCTTTTTTGAGCGCGGTTTTGGGAGGCGGCCTGCTTGCCAAAAATGGCGCTGTTAAACAGATCCTCGACGGCGGCTAGCTCTGGGGTGGAGGTCGACGCTTGCGGTCCACCCATGGAGCGCACATTTTTTGTCAATGCGAGTTTTTTTTGTCCCAATGAACGAAAGTCCGCAACAGGGGTGCCCGCCAATGCCTTGGTCGCAATCACCACCATGCCCTCCAACCCCAGCGTGTCACTGGTAATTCTGCCGCCGACACTATTCAACTGCGATTTGGCTGCGATGCGGTTCGTGCCGCCGCGTATGGGGAATATGGGGGTGATACCGAAATGGCTATCGATGAACAAGACGGTCAGATCAACCGGTGTGCTGGAAGTGTTGTTGAGTTCGAGACGAATTTTATCTCCCGCCAGCAATGGTCGGCGTGAGGCTTGATCAACAATAACTTCCTTGCCCCCCTTGGCGGGCTTCACCCATAATTTTATTTTGACCTTGCGGGCAAAACGGCCCCCCTTGAACCGTTCAACCATTTGCTCAAGGTTTCTCACCTTACCAATGGCGTTCAGCCATTCACCAAGGGCCTTTTTGACATTGCGGTCAAAGTCAATGGAGGGGTTTTGCAAACGAAAGGACAGATTGGCCTTGTTGCCCGTGCAGATCAGCGCGCCAGTGCGATCAAGAAACCACAAACGATTGCGACTGCAACCCGTTGCACCTGCCGAACTTTGCTGGTTTGGAGAAAAGACCAGATGGATATCGGCAGGGTCCCCTGGCTTTTGCCATTTAATGCGCAATCCGTTCGGCTTTTTATCCGCTTGCTGCTCACGCGCCATTGCTTCAATGATTTTAGCGACACGTTGCTCGCGATCGCTCAAAGCGTCCCCAAGCGCGGGCATGGCAACGCTGAGACCAAATTGAAATGATGGCTTGACCATTCGGGCATAAGTCGAACGCGGCAATGCTGTGATATCAATAGCCGGCTTGTCCTCATAGGCAATCGGGATCAGTTTGGAGCCAAAAACCTCCACTAGATCCGCCCGCGCATATCCAATGGCCTTGTCATCTGCATCAGAAACTTTTGCCAGCAAGGCAAAAATAGCGCCCTTGCCAATTTGCTGCAACTGACCGGCGGGTACAAACAGCGACGGTTTTGAACCGCCACGTTTTCGCACTGGCCATTGAGCATTGCCGCCTAGATTGGTGCGCCCGAACATCTTTGCATCAAGATGAGTGCCCTCAAATAATGGAGTGGTCGCCCTCATGCCTTGCAAGACATAGTTTTGCAAGATCGTTTGTCCGAGCTGGCGATAGCTTAGACCGGCACCCGACATCATGGCCTGGGCCAGCTGATAGGTGAACAGGCCATGTGATTTTGCATTGACATCATTTGGCGGCATTTTAAGCTCTGGCGCCAACTCGTGACTTTGGGCCGCATAAAAGGCCACATAGCCTCCAGGTTTGGTGCGCTCCACCAACAGGTTGCCGGTTACGTTTGACAAGGGTTTGTCATTTTTACGTTGAGTATCCGCCGCCCGCGCTGCGGCAACCGATGGTATGCCAAGGGCGTTTGGATCGACTTTGCGCCACTTGATCCGATTGACCGAGCGCAACATGGTACCAGAATGGCAACTGTCAAAAACTGCCCAGACAAAAGTTCCATTGGCGCGAATAGCCGTAATCAAGGCATTTATCTCATTGTCGGTAATGGCGCGCTCAACGGCGCCGATCTCATTGCTCCACGTACCAACATCTTCGGGCAGAAATATTTCATCCAGATTGTCTTCTTCTTCCGTATCCCCTGCCCGCGCCGGCTGACGAGAACCATGACCGGCAAAATACAGATAGACAAAATCTTTCGCTGTGGTTTTTGTGGCAAGCTCGCGCAAACCCGAAATGATATTCTCCCGGGTCGGCCGCTGCGTATGAGAGCTGTAAAGTAGCTTGATGTCCCGCTCTTCGACCTGCATCTGAAGCAACACATTTTTTATCAGTTGGACATCATTATCGGGTCCGGACAGCTGAAATTTTTTTTCCAGATTAGGATAGTTCGAAACCCCGACAAGAAATCCATATTTGCGAGCGTTGGCGGGCTGGCCAAATCCGATGAGCAAGGCCAGCAGGAAAAGATAGGGGCGCCAATGGGCGCTCACGCGATGAAACATCTTCTTGGCTTTCTCAATTGGAAGTTATGACGCAGCGGTGACACATCGATGCTATTTCATCACCAGCAGGGCGACCCGTTCTTTTTCAAGTCCATGCTGCAAAGCAAGACAATAGGAGAAAAAACGCCATTCCGGTTGCTTGTGCAACAAATTGATCAGGAGACGCGCTTCAACCCGCTTGTCGAGCGACAGCTTTAACAATTTTTGCGCCAGAGTAGGCAACTCCGAACGTTCGACTGCCAAGAGCTCAATCTCAATGCTGGTGGGTGATTTGTCCCCTGCCTCGACCAGCACCTGATATTCCCCTGCCTCCAGTCCGTTGGCTCCCATCTGAGTGGCTTCAATAGTCCATTTTTGATCTGCAAGTCCAATTTTTGAGAATAACGGCTTGTCATTGTCAGGATTGATCAAAGAAAGCTTGTAGGGGGCCGCTCCGCCAGACCATGCGATGGTAAGTGGCCGCGTGCCGGCAAGCATTAGATTTTCGTCGGCCGCTGCACCCAGTAACACCAGCTGCTTGGAGCGTCCACGGGTCATCATGGCGACGGCTTCAGTTTCATCAGAACTTGCTACCAGCATTTTTTTGACTTCGCCAAACAGGTTGGTCAAAAACGAGCTGCCTTCCTGTTTGCCCTCAATCGTAAAGGGAGAGGCGGCCTTGTCGATATTTTTAATCGCACCAGATCCAAGCAATATGCGTATCGAGGACTTGTCATCCGTGACCTTGACAATATCCCCTGGTATCAGCCGCATCATCTCGCTGGTTTCAAGGAAATTGCCCTTGCGGGCGATGACAATGGCTTTTGCCTGACCATTGATCTGTTCAACCCAAATCGTTGCAAGCACACGCTCATTCACTTGCAATAAAAAGAACATCGATAAAAATATGGTTAGAGCAGTTAAGGTCAAAAATCTCATGTCAGGCTCCTGTTAGAAGATTCAAAACGTCTTCAAGAATACCCACCAATAACCGTGAGCTTCACAAAAACGATCTCGATTTATCCTGTATCCCACCGGCATGATAGCCAGATTATAAATAGAATGGTAGGGGGCGGTGCGCCTTTTTAGTGCCAATCTTTTGTTGGCAAGAAACATCAAAGCAATGGATGAACCAAAACCCATTAAAACGTATACACCCTTGATAGCCCGTCGTAGAGTTGAGCCTCCCTCCTCAAATATATTGTCAGTACTCGAAGTTACATCATCCGGTCGGCCTCTTAAAATAGCAGTATATAGCGCAAATACGCGGTTTCATCGCGTTCCCAACGTCAAGTCAGGATGGCACGTCAACTTCGAATGACCCACCTCCCGCACGGTTAACACAAGGTAATTACCCTATTGCGAAACCGGTGCATATACGATAGCATCAGTAAAAATAAAGAGGTGTATTATGGCTCGCGTCACGTTAATTGCTTTTGCTCTGCTTACCGGATTTTTCTATGTAACGGGAAAACCTGTCGATGAAAACGGCCAGGAGATCAACAGGTTTGCTGATTTTGGAAAGCAAAAGTTCATTGCGGCCCGCACCCTGGAAAGCACCAGCGTCAAGCAACTGATACCACGAGACAAACCCTCATCTCAAAAGCTGCGCTCCGACCGGCGAGATAAAGCTGAGGCACGCAACAAACGAGCCAGCGCCAATGGGCCAACACTACCGTCACGCAACCCGCGCCGCGTTGCCAACCGTTCTTCCAAATTTGCAATATTACCTCCTGTCCCACGCGAAAACAAACCGAAAAAATTAGTCCAGCTTACAACAACAATTGCCAGTCAGACCTTCCGTGAGGGCCGTAACAAGTTTACTGGCGGGACAATCAGGCCTCTGGGGCAGAGCTATCCGCAAAGATTTGTCAAATCCCAAAAGCCTGTTCTTGGCCCGCGCCTAACAGCAGTACTCGTGAAGCGGGAGCTTAGACGGATCGGTTGCTATTCCGGCAATGTCACAAGTGTTTGGAATGATAGCGCCCGCGCTGCCATCACTTTTTACAATACCAGTACCGGCTCCAGCCTGACCACCAAGGCGCCCTTGGTCAGTTCACTTGAACGCCTGCAACAGGTCACCAAAACGGTTTGTGTTGAAAAGCCGGTGATCAACAAAACCACCATAGCGAGAGCTGACACGCCTAATCCTGAAATAAGAAAAATCAAACGAGTCAGTAAATGGCGGACAAATGTGCGGGTTCGTAAAGCCGCTTTCCGGCCGGTTTCAACTGCCAGGATACCACGATATGAAATCCAGCGTCCGCTGCTCGTCGAAAATTATATTGCGCCACCTGCTGCAAAACCGCGTAAAGCCAGACGTAAGTACCGCACCAAACGCTTGAAAAGAATTCGCATCGCCAAGAGAAAAGCACGCCGCAGAACAGCTGTTCGTTCCTGGAAACGCCAATACCGACGCAAGAGGTTTGGCTTTAGTAGCAATGGCGGAAGCTTCACACTCAATAATTAGTTGATAGATCATTGGGTGCATTACCCGACCGTGTCACGTACAGTTTACTAATTCCATGCTGATTGCGCTGCTTCTCCATTGTTCAAATCAAGCTGCTACAAGATATCATGGCATTTCATTTTTCACACCTGCGCCCACTTGCCATTTGTCATTCTCTTCCATTGTTTTGATGGCTACGAGCAAATATTGGAAACGACACTCACCCCGTATTCACTCGTTCACAAGATTGCGTGAACAAGCAATAATTGACTAACGACCCTCCAACTTCTGTGGTACCAAAGAGAACAGGGCAATTTCTCCAGTAAAAAGCTTTTTTAGCTCATAGATTGAAGTCAGTCACCAAAGCCCTGTTGGTTTGCAGACAGGAGGTCATGATGATGAATACCGCACAATATCCAAGTTTGCCCAAGTCTCCTGGCGTCCATATTCTGCCCTCAGGCTTTTTGTCAGGCTTTATACTTTTTGGCGCGCTATGGCTGGTACCAGTGCTGACACTGATTGTCCTTGCCTCTCGCTAATGACTGCCTTCACCTGGTAAGCCAGTTCATGCGAACACGCGCGCTAAACTTAACTGCTTTCAATAGTTCAGCAATTGGCATTGATTGACATTGAGGCTCCGCCATTATCCTGCACTACTTGTCTGAGTCTCTATCCAGGACTGAAAATTTTCCTCCACATGCGCCGCGTCCAAGGCAACCACGGCGGGTGTCTCATAGGGATGCCGCGCGCAAAGCTCTCTTGAAAGCACCACAAAGCGGGACCGTACCGTCTTGAACAATACGCCGACTTCCCCCTCCTCCCTGACTTCTCCCTGCCATTCATAGATCGACGTCATAGTGCCAAATATATTCGCGCACGCCACCAGTTTCAGCTTAACCAGTTCTGTGGCAATCCGCTTTGCACTTTGCTCGTCAGGGAATGTCGTATAGACCATCAAAATACCTTGGTTGGACATGATAAAAACTCCTTCACCATATTTGCGCTTTCAACTATATAACATTCATGCGTTTGGCGATTAACTGCTATTATCGAGCAACATCCGCGAAACAGCCGAGAAAACAAAAGCGAACCGATGGACACAACATACAATAACTCAGGACAGAAAAAACTGGCTTTTGTCGCCAGCACTGTCGATACGGCCATTGCTGCCAAAAACGAACTTGAACAGCGCTATGGATCGGTGAGTGTTGAAGAGGCCGATGTGGTTGTGGCCCTTGGCGGGGACGGCTTGATGCTGCAAACCCTGCACGAGACCATGAAAGCTGGTGCCTCTATCTATGGCATGCATCAAGGTTCGCTAGGGTTCTTGATGAATGATTATCGAGCCAAGGGCCTGCTCAACCGCCTCGAAAGCGCCGAGACCAATATTATTCATCCTCTGCAAATGCGCGTATTTGGTATCGATGGATCAGAAAGCACAGCACTCGCCATCAATGAAGTCTCCTTGTTGCGCCAGCGCTATCAAGCTGCCAAGCTGCGTCTCTCTATTGATAATAAAGTGCGTCTTGAAATGCTGATCTGCGATGGCGTATTGGTCGCGACGCCTGCCGGTAGCACGGCCTATAACCTGTCCGCCCATGGCCCCATATTGCCGATCAATGCCCCCCTGCTTGCTCTTACTCCTATCAGCCCGTTTCGCCCAAGACGCTGGCGCGGCGCTTTGCTACCAAATAATGTCTGTATGCGCATAGAGGTGCTGGAACCTGAGAAACGCCCGGTCAGTGCCGTGGCCGATCATGTAGAGATCCGCAATGTACGCGACGTACGCATAGAGCAACGCTCCGACATCATCCTCAAACTGATGTTCGACAAGGGCCATGCGCTCGATGAACGTATCTTGTCAGAGCAGTTTATGTTTTAAGGGCATGCTCGATTTCTCGTTGCTGCCAAAGGGCTAGCTTTCGGAATAACCAATATTCATCATTACTCTTCCCAAATACCATTGTTGGCTATATTTTTCCAACTGGCTCTTAAAGAAGCCTCATGTGGACCTATAGGATACCGCAAGTATCAACTATGATTTCTAGTACCAATATTAATTTGTGATCTGAAAATTATTATATTTTTAGTTACAAACAATCTAGGAGTAAATCATGGCACATTCTTATTTGCTTGCTGTTGATGGCAGCTCTGGCAGTCAAAAAGCAGTTGAGTATGCGATCGCTCAGGCCAAACTAAGTGGAGCTGAAATCGTTCTTGCCTATGTCATCGAATGGTCACCCTACGCTTTCAATACCCCGGAAGAAAATGCTGATCGGCACAAACGCCGCGAGGAAGAACTCGAACGAGCAAAAACTCTAGTTGTCTCGCCGGTGGCCACCGAATTGCGCGAAGCAGGTTTGACCGTCACAACCGAGGTACAGCACGGCAACACCGCCAAAACACTGATCGAGATAGCGCTCAGTCATAATGTCGATCAGATCCTGGTCGGTCGGCAAGGGGAATCTGGCCTCAAGAGCTTGTTGTTTGGATCCATTGCAGCCAATCTCGTTCAAAGCTCCCCCCTACCCGTAACGGTCGTTCCCTAACAAGGAGCACTGCTAAATAACCGCAATCGCATGTCTTGCAAATAGAGGGAGAATCCAATGAAACGACTTTACCTAACGCTCACCGCCTGGCTGATATTTACGCTGCCGGCGATGGCGGGTATTGATGAAACCATAAATGATATCACCAAGCCGATCGCCGAAGTCATTGTGCAAATCGTCTTTTTCAAAATCCCGTTATTTGGAGCCCAACTCCCCCTTGTGGTTTTATGGCTGGTCATAGGCGCCGTATTCTTTACCATCTATATGGGCTTCGTCAACATACGCGGCTTCAAACACGCCATTGAGTTGGTGCGCGGCGATTATTCGGACCCCAATAGTAAGGGTGAGGTATCGCATTTCCAGGCACTGGCAACTGCCGTGTCGGGGACTGTTGGCATCGGTAATATTGGCGGCGTCGCCGTTGCCGTGACCATTGGCGGTCCGGGCGCAACGTTCTGGTTGATTGTCGCTGGTTTCCTTGGCATGTCGACCAAATTCGTCGAATGTACACTTGGGGTCAAATACCGCACCGAAAACCCCGATGGATCCGTATCGGGTGGTCCAATGTATTATTTATCTAAAGGCTTTGCAGAACGCGGCATGCCCGGCTTTGGCAGTTTCATGGGCACATTCTATGCCATTGGCATTTTTATCGGCGCCCTTGGTATTGGCAATATGTTCCAGTCGAACCAGGCCTATGTGCAGCTAAATAATGTTGCTGGTGGCAGTCTCGATGGTTATGGCTGGCTGGTCGGCCTGATCATGGCGGCTATCGTCTTTTCCGTGATTATCGGCGGCATCAAATCCATCGCCCGGGTCACCGAAAAAATCGTACCGTTCATGGCCATCTTCTATTGCGTGTTTGCGCTCATTGTTATCTTCATGAATTTCAGCGCTATTCCTGAAGCCATCGCCAACATCTTTTCAGGAGCCATGACGGGTGAAGGTGTCAAAGGTGGCGCTATTGGTGCCTTGATCATCGGCTTCCAGCGGGCTGTGTTCTCAAATGAAGCTGGTATCGGTTCAGCCTCCATCGCCCATTCGGCGGTACGGACCAACGAACCTGTCACCGAGGGCTATGTGTCTTTGCTCGACCCGTTCATTGACACCATCATCATCTGTACCATCACCGCTCTGGTCATTGGTACCTCGCAAGTTGCTGATCCAAACTTTGCTGGCAACGCCAAGGGTATCGCCATGACGTCAGCAGCATTCGAGCGCCAGCTTTCCTGGTTCCCAATTCCGCTGGCCTTTGCAGGTGTCCTGTTCGCCTTCTCAACGATGATTTCCTGGTCCTATTATGGCCTCAAAGGCTGGACCTACCTGTTTGGCGAAAGCAACTTTGGACAAACGATCTACAAACTGATCTTTTGCGCCTTTGTTGCCCTTGGCTGTATCGTTCAACTCGGTCCCATCCTTGATATCTCGGACGCGCTTGTCTTCTTGATCTGTGTCCCAAATATCCTGGGGCTGTACTTCCTCGCACCAATCGTCAGGCGCGAAATGATCAGCTATTTCGCCCGCGTCAAAAGCGGAGAAATCAAGAAATACAAAAACGTTTAGAAGCGTTGGCGTAATTCAAAGAAAAGAAGCAAAAACTAAAGGGAGGCAATCATATTGCCTCCCTTTATTGTTGGGCTCACAAAAAAAGAACGTGATTTCCAAGCCAGGACGCAGATCACCATCCACTAGGTTATTGCCCCCCACAGTAATGATCGCAAACAACGAGCTAACAAGCATGAGCAGCTTCGCGAGGAACCATGACGAAACACATCTTCACAGTCATGCTGATTTTCACCAGCTGATCCACTGTCCAAGCCAGTGCTCGATGGCATAGGATCAACTGCTCTTGCGAGCTGCTTCAACCTCCTGGCGCACCAGATCGAAAAGCTGGCGTGCGCCAAATGAGGGCAATGGTTTGCCATTGACGAAAAATGTTGGCGTCTGCTTGACACCCATGGCTCGTACATCGGCCATATCCTGCGTTAAAACCGCTGTGATTTCCGGCTTCATCATGTCTTTTCGTGCGCGCGTCACATCCAGTCCTGCATCCGCAGCAGCCTGCCAGGCCTTGCTGATATCTGGAGCACGGTGAAAGGCCCATGTCGGTTGCTTTTCCAATATATTCTCCAATACCGGTTTGAATATATTTTGCATTCGCGCCGTCTCCAATATGCGTACGACTTCATCTGATCCCTTGTGAAAGGTCGTATAGCGAATGACCACTCTTACCGATTTTGGAAATTTTTCCAAAATCTGCTTGACGATCGGGTGAAATGCCCGGCAGGCTTCACAAGCCGGATCAAAAAATTCCACAATCGTGACGGGTGCTTTCTTGGGGCCGTAGATAAACGAGTGGGACCGAACAAGCTGGTTTTCGTCCTTCCCGGCAACCGCATCAGGTTTCTCTTGATTGCCTTGGTATAAAAAGGCGGCCAGAGCAAATATGGCGACAGCCGCTATGGCTGTTGTGGCAACGATATTATTTTTAATCATGTGACATTTCCTTTTCGAAGGAGCAGTAGAAGGACAATAATGACGCCAAAGGCGCCAAGAGAGAGCAGAGGGATTGGTATATTTCCAAGGATCATCATATTGGCACCAGAGCACGAAGGCCCAGACCCGCAGGGCTCAATCGCCTTGGGAATAATGTCCAGATAAAGCAAAGAGTGATAAGCTGCGATCACCCCGCCGATCACAGCAAGCGGCAACGCGTATCGCCACACTCCCGTTTCCATATTATAGCTGGCAACCATCAAAATCACAGCCAACGGGAACATGGCGATACGCTGATACCAGCATAAGAGACAGGGCATTTGCCCCATCACTTCGCCGATAAAAAGAGCTCCGAGTGTGGAAATCAATGCGATCATCCACGCTGCAAGCAACAACCGCCCCGCCTGCTCTTTCACACAAGTTTTGTTTTGTTCATTTTTGGTTTTGGTCAATTCAACCCCTTTTCAGACAACAGACATGCCGGGACCATCGCCATAAATGACCGATGATCCCGTAGGCTCAATATTTGGAATTTTTTGCTCACAGCGCCTAGATAACCACTACGCGGGCACCTCTTGGCACACGTCTGTAAAGGTCTTTGACATGCGAATTGAGCATGCGGATGCAGCCATTGGACACGGCCCTGCCTATGCTTCGTGGCTGGGTTGTACCGTGTATACGGAACATCGTGTCGCGGCCATTGCGGTAAAGATACAAGGCGCGCGCCCCCAAAGGATTACCTGGACCACCTGGAACACCTTTGGCAAATTTGCGATATTTGGGATTTCGCTTGATCATGTTTTTTGTCGGTGTCCAGCGTGGCCATTTGGCTTTGCTGCCTATCACCGCCCCACCCTGAAAGGCCAGACCGGCTTTGCCAACGCCAACGCCATAACGCCGCGCTCTTCCTGGAGCCTCAACCAGATAAAGAAAACGCTTGCGCGGATCAATCACGATTGTACCAACTGCGTAACCGCCAAGCCTGACTGATTGCGGCAAATATTTTGGATTAAGCCTGAATTTTCGTTTCTTCGCTTGAGCCACACTTGGCAACAATGCCAAAGCCAGACCGCCCAGCATGACTTTTCTTCTACTCAACATAGAACTCTCCTGTAGATAACAGATTACAAAATTTTGATGATATGTATTCCGGATCAGACTTTTGGTGGTTTTCCAAGTCGTTCGGGAGAGGTCGGGCTAAGTTGGCGTTGCAAGAAAGCGATCTCAAGAAGAACTTTCGATTTCTCACAATTCGAATCCAGAGGCGAAACAATGACAAAGTCCAGCACGCAGTGGTGGGACTCATTTGACAACATTTTTTTGTCATCAATGTCTTCATTGACGACAATCTTTGATATTTGCCCGCCTGAATGACAGCTATGGATGGCATAAGATTTACTGAAGTCAGCTTCATTGGCAGAGTGCACGGGCGACGCCGCGTGCACCATGAAACCTGTAAACACGAAGGTAAAACTTATCAGTACTGCCAGTAATTTACTCATGCTTTATGTATAATCTGCTCAACAAATTTCCGCAACCTGCTTGTACTCAATTGATTGTGAAAACATTTTTCCTGCCGGGAAGGCCAGCCCGCCCTGTTAAATCCAGGTCATCAGCCCCCTTCACGCACTCCCCCTACACATCCTGCAAAAATTCAAGTACACCCTTCTTGAATACAGGATCGCCCACCGCTTTCATGTGATCCCTGCCCGGAATATGCAGCACCTTTGAGCCAGGGATCAGCTCTTGCAGCTTTTCAGGAGAGCCAGCGATGCCGTCTTTGGTGCCCACCGCAATCAGGGTCGGGGTGTTGATAGTGGACAGCATTTCCTTGGTCACCGACAGACGAGGGCCGCGCAGGCAAGCTGCAAGCGCTTTTAAGTCACCGCCGATACTTTGCGCAAAAGCGCGGAACGAGCGAGCCGTGTCATTGCTGACATCATCTATGCTATCAGCTTCAAAGGCGGCGGCGATAGGTGCCGAGCCACCAAGCCCGCGCACCATATTATAGCCCATCCCAGAAAAAATGGCGGCTTTGACCCGTTGCTGGTCTTGATGCAATATGAACGCCGTGATCCGTGCCCCCATCGAATAGCCCATCACATAGGCGCGCTGGATACTCAGATGATCAAGCAAGCGCACAGCGTCCTTGGCCATCAAAGGGGCACTATACATTTGCGGATCATAAAGTTTTTCACTATCCCCATGACCACGATTATCAATACAGATCGTTTGATAACCGGCATTTATCAGTGTTTTCGTCCAGGAGGGATTGACCCAATTGGTGGGGCCGGTGGAGGCAAAGCCATGAATGAGCAAAAAGGGTACATCATGTCGTATGCTCCCTTCATCAGGACCCTCGACCCGGTAAGCGATATCAATACCATCGCTGTTGAAATGATCGTGAATGACGGCCATAGGGGCTCTCTTGCGCTCCTTGAATTTACCCGGTTTTGATGTTCGCTCAAAGCTCTAGCATTTGAGAGTGAGGTTGGCTAATATTCAATCACATTGTAGCTGTTCGACAGCAAGACATTCTGCACAAGGAAAACCATATGGCCGATCCCATTACTCCCCATTATGTCAATGATATTGGCAGCGAAAATATCCGCATAGGTGTCACAAAGTTCAAATGCATGGGGGCAACACCGCCGGTTGATCATCCTCACATCTATCTCGATATGGGATCCGAGGGCACGATTGTCTGCCCCTATTGCTCGACGCTTTATGTCCATGACAAAGACCTGGCCAGCAATGAAACCGACCCGGCCAATTGCATCTATAAACCAGAAGCAGCGTAACAATCTTAATCGAAAAACGGGAATTGTCTATCATATCCCATCGGGGTCGGTTCAGGTTAAGGATGACCTTATATGACCATTCTAATTGCCGGTGGCGGTATTGGCGGCCTTTGCACAGCAATTGCGTTGGCCCAAAACGGCATCAGCTCACATATAATGGAGCAGGCAGAAACCTTCAGTGAAGCAGGCGCGGGCATCCAGATTGGCTCCAATGGCATGCGCTTATTGCACGGTTGGGGCATGGATGAACATTTGAGCGGTGGCGGCGCGGCGCCAAATTGCGTAAATATTCATGATGGCCTTTCCGGTGTTTCTCTCAACAAGGTGCCGCTGGGCAAAACCGCCCAAGAGCGCTACGGCGCCCCCTACAAGGTCTTCCATCGTTCTGAACTGCAAATAGCTTTGCTCAATAAAGCCCGCGGCATGCCAGAAATTGAGATCACCGCCGCGTTCCAGATTGACGAACTGCATGAGCGGCCAAACGATATCAGCGCGATCTCATCTGCCGGCGACAAGATTTCGGGCCGGCTGCTGATAGGCGCTGACGGGCTTTGGTCGCGAACACGACGATATCTGTTTCCCAATATTACCCCACGCTTCATTGGCAAAACGGCCTGGCGCACCCTTGCCGCCTGCAAGGATGTCGCAAAACCGTTCAACCAGCGCGAAACCGGATTGTGGATGGCGCCCAAAGCCCATCTGGTTCACTATCCTGTGCTTGGCGGTGAAATCATCAATATCGTGGCGGTAATCGAGGACAGCTATAATCATCAAGGCTGGTCGCGCGAGGGGCGAGCTTCAGACTTGCTCCCCCATTATGATCATTGGGACGCGGTGCCGCGAGACTTCTTGAGCGCACGTACCAACTGGCACAAATGGGCCTTGTTCGATATCGCGCCACTGCCATCATGGAGCAAGGGCCGCGTTTGTCTGCTTGGGGATGCCGCGCATCCCGCCATACCGTTTCTGGCGCAAGGAGGCGTGATGGCCATGGAAGACGCGCAAATCCTTGCGCAGCTGCTTGATCTATATGGCGACGATCACCGCACCGTTTTTAAACAATATGAAAAACAGCGCCGTGCACGGGCCACCCGTGTCATGAACAGCGCCAAAAAACTTGGCAGGATTTATCATATGAAGGGCTTCATGCGCCAGGCGCGCAATGCCGT
>JAJRQA010000092.1 GCA_024280475.1 Alphaproteobacteria bacterium | reverse complement strand
TCCCAATATTCCACATCGAAATTTGGGTTCGTTTGATCTGTGCTCATTTTTGCTCCGGGTTCGTTTGGTGAGTTTTGGGTTCGTTTCGCTTGCAGCGCCCAGTCCTTGGGCTGTCTGGCGATTTTGGGTTCAGTTTCGTCTGTTTTGGGTTCGTTTCTCGCAAAATCCCCAATCCTTGGGATGTTCGAGCTATAAAAACGCACAAACGCACCCAAACAAACGCACCCAAAATTTTTGCCTGCCGCTAGCGATTCTTCGCGCGCGGGGATGCTCGCACTGGAACAGAGGCCCGGGGAGTACCTTTTTTCAATAGGTTACGAATTCTTAACACCTTGCCTCGTGCCAAGCCGTTGCGCTGTCTGGCGCTTGCTGCAGAGCACACGCACTGTCAGCACAAATATGACTGAGCTGATGGCCTCTGATCATTGGGCGTGCAACAACAAGGGGGGGATCACAAACGATAGCGTTGCTTGGCCTCGATGATCGCTACCTTCATCAGGCGGCGGGCCGTCGGCAGAACGTGGAATTTGACGATGCGCCTTGAGATATGATTGACCTTGTCGCTATTGCGATCCATTTCGCGCGCCATGCTCGGTCCCCACAAGACACGCACGGGAAAGCGTGCAGCGCTGGTGCGTTTGAAGGCCGGAGCCTTTCCGGGTATCATAAATGCGCCGTCAGCCATCTGTCCCCTGCCCCAAGCCTGATGAGTGACACCGGGCATGGAACGGTTCCATTTGGCACCGTAATAGGCGGCGGTGATCCGGGTGTGGCGGTCAAACACACGCAGACCTGCTTCCCAACCCTGACCGTCGGTCGAGCGCCGGGCGGGGATCTGACGCATGCCGCGCGTGATACGGCGTTGCAATTTGATACCGGTAATGCCCTGCAGCATGATCTTGGTGCGGGTCTTTAGTTTGCGTGAGCCCTCCGACAAACCGGCTTTCATGGCCCGCTCAACACCGTGTCCATCGCCAATCCTGTGCAGGGCCTTGCCAAGCCGCACCAGCCCCTTGGTGTCGATCTCCATGCCAACGGCAAAAGCGTGGCGGTCGCTTGAGCCAATACGGCTGATTTTCTTTCTGGCCATGGTTTCCTTGTCAAAAAACACCGCATCGACAGCTCGATCCTGACCGGCGCTCCTTGGCCCAGTTTAATTGTTCTGAAATTGTCGCCATGCGGCGCTCAAATCAGGGAAAGTCTGTCAATGCGGTGAGGTGTGGCGGGCTGCAAACCAATGCGGGGGAAGGTTTACGGCCGCCTGTCGCCCGGCAGGACCACGGGGGGATGTGGCCAAAATCCGGGCAAAGAAAAACCCGCAGCCTCAAAACGAGAGTGCGAGCCTAATACCAGCTCGCGAAAGTGCTGACTCTCAATTAGTGGATTCCCATACGGCGTGGAATGTGATTCTCTCATAGTTGTTTCAACTGATTGGGAGAGATGCGATGTCCGGGGCGATCAAATTGCGGGATGATTATGGTGGTGAGGAGTTGCGGCGTTTGGCAGCGGTAGCGCGTGATGGTTGTCAGGGCCGTCGGCTGATGGCGCTGGCGGCAATATACGATGGCAAGAACCGGACACAGGCGGCCGCTGTAGGGTTGATGGATCGACAGACATTGAGAGACTGGGTCATTCGTTTCAATGAGCAAGGTCCCGAGGGACTGATCAACAAAAAACCATCGGGACGCCCCTCGAAACTGACAGCGGAACAGCGAAGAGAACTTGCGCAAATTATCGAAAAAGGACCGGCTGATTATGTCCCCGGCCTGATCCGCTGGCGTTGCGTTGATCTTGTGCCTGTTGTCAAGGAACGCTTTGGGGTTGAATGTCATCTGGCCACCATCGCCAGAATTTTGCACGAGATCGGATTTTCTCATATCAGCCCACGACCACAGCATCCCAAACAGGATGAGCAAGCCATTGAAGAATATAAAAAACTTCGCTGAGCTACTGGCTGAAACAACAAAGCACCTGGACCCGGACACAGTCGTTGAAATCTGGTTTCAGGACGAAATAAGGGTGGGGCAGAAAAATGGACTGGTCTATCAATGGGCAAAAAGAGGCACGCGCCCGCGCCAGCCAAAGGATCAGCGCTATGCCTCCTGCTATATTTTTGGTGCAGTCTGTCCGGCGCGTGATGTCGGGGCGGCGCTTGTCATGCCGTACGCTGACACCGAGGCCATGCAAAAACATCTTGACGAGATCGCCAAAAATGTAGCCCCCAAGGCTCATGCCGTCATGCTAATGGATGGAGCGGGGTGGCACAAGTCAGGCGATCTGAACATCCCGAAAAACATATCTCCCATGATCATCCCGCCCTATTCGCCAGAGCTCAACCCCGTGGAAAATATCTGGCAGTTCCTGCGCCAGACCTATCTGTCAAATCAGGTCTTCGAAGACTATGACAAAATCGTCGATGCCTGCTGTGAGGCCTGGAAAAGGCTGACAAACGAGGCAGGCCGCATCACATCAATCGCCTCACGGAAATGGGCTATAAACGGTCAATGATTTCGCGAACTGGTATAATTCTCCGATTCTGCCTGAAGCTATACCATAACAGGACAGGGCACGTCAAACTATTTATAGTTAACAAAGTCTTAACGCAATGCCCTGCACGTCCTCACTCGACATATTCACCTTCACCAAAGGCCCGGTCGGTGATGCCGCGCAGCTGTTCGGCCGTCCAGCCAATAGCACCTACATGTGCCCAGTTGACCTCATCAGGGGCAACATTGAAATGCTCGTCGCTCAGCGCCTGCAGGCGGGCCAGCATGTCGTCGATCTCGGCCTTGCGGGCGATAAAAGCATCGAGCGCTGTCTGTTTCTTTTTGTCGTTGGTCATGATCTTTCTCCTTTGCGCCCGCTCTATCGCTTGACGTGAATCCACTGCTTTTTGTTGCAGTCAAAAAGATAGCCATGCTCGGCATAAAGGCGAACCATAGCCGATTTGAATTCCTTCATGCTGGCTCCCTGTACGGGCTCGTTCGCCTCCCAGCCCTCTCCATGATTGATATGGAAAGCCTCTGCGCCCTCCATGCTGATATATGAAAGATTGCCAAGCGAAACCAGTTCAAAAGCCTTTGTGCTTTTGGCATGGTTTTGGGTGAGGATGGGCAGCATATGTTCGGGATAGCCGTCAAAATGGCAGTAAACATATTCGATATTGTCGTCAAAGAGGATGCCGATAAGTGAATGGGTAGACATTTGCTTTTTCCTTGTGTCGCTATGCCCCTCGGGGCAATTCAGTCCTGCCCCAAGGATAGCGTCACTTGTCTAATGCTTTATGTCAGTTATTCAAAGCGTTAGGCGAATTCAACAGACTGTGTGGCACGTCTGCCCGTCGCTGTATTCCACATGCCGTAATGACGGCCGAGATCGTCGATGGCTACGCGCAATTTACGGCTCACGGTCTTGCGATTGCCAAAGCCCCCCTGCCCGGCCAGCGAGGCAATGGTTCGCCCCTCGGCGCAAATGGCCTCCAGAAGGACATAGCCTTCACGGCCAGTTGCCCGGCGCACAGCCTTGAGCCGATCCTGCGCATCGATGACCGATGGCTTGAGATCGCGCCAGACCACATTCATTTTGGCCGCTTTGGGCTGCCAGCCTTGTGCAGACCGGCGCACCTGATCATCCAGCCATGCCTTCATCTTGTCGTGCGAGAGACCTTTGGGCGGCGTTGCTTTGGAGAAACCGGGGCCAGAGCGCACATCATAGAGATCATCATAGGAGGCGGCCTTGATCGGTGATATCTGCGCCATTTCCCAGTCATCACGAAACCGCGTCCCGGCCGCCCATTCATGCGGCTTGATCTGCTTTTTGGAGGCCATCAGGTCAAAGGCGTGGGCGAGCACATTGCGTCTGGCAGGTTCTTTGCTGCCATCGTCAATGCGTACTTCCTGATAAGGCGTGTCCTCCCGGCCGGGCATGTTCAGCCCCAGCGCCGCCTTGCAAATCTCGTCGAGCATATTGTGATAGGCTTTGCGCCGCCGCTCCAGTGCGACCATGACCTCGGGTGCTGGCACCATGGTGCGTACTGCCCCGGCCACCTTCACAGCTCGATTTGTTTGCCGCTTCTTTTTCGCCATACAGCTCTCCTCTTGCAAACCCCTTGTTCATCATGGTTATGGGGATGTTTTCTTAACAAAATCATGCGGTTGACGGGGCACTACCGGGCACATCAGAGCGAAACACCCCGCTTTGCCCGGCAACGCCCCTCATTCAGCACTCGAATGGGGGTGGTTTCTGTTTTTTCTTTTTTTGTGTGGGGTTATACGGCTATGAAAAGCTGAGGTAATTCCAGCAATTCCTTGTATCTTGCGTCACGAGCATCAATATCATCGAACAAGCAGCGAAGTCCCGCAACTGGTCCCAAAAAACGGATTTCATTGAAACCAAAATCCACTTTTTCTTCCACAAGACGCTGGCATCGCCCTTTATCATACTCGTCCAAAACATCAAACCGATCTGTTCCTATAGATCGAGCTGCTTTACAGACGAGATTAGCATCTTGCCAGGCTTTCGAACCGCTAAGCAGTCCATAAGCATTTATTGTTGCGGTGTAGTCCATAAAAGTGACTTTCACCTCCTCATCGGCCTCGCCTCTCTTAAAACGAATGCCATGAAACTCTTTTTCAGTTTCGAGAGAAGTCATAGCGTAAGAAACCAATGCCGGAAAAGCACGGTAAAGGGCATATGACTTCGCGCTTGGCTTTGGTGCCTCAACAGAGGAGCGAAACAGTTCATTTTCCCGCTGCCAGACAACATGAATGTGCTCATAAG
>JAJRQA010000091.1 GCA_024280475.1 Alphaproteobacteria bacterium | reverse complement strand
GGCTTATGTGCTTGTGATGCTCGAAGAAGTCACACATTTGCGAAAATCCAAACCGGTCATTCTGGCAGCTGGTATTATCTGGGCGATGATCGCCTGGGAATATGCCAACAATAATCTGCCTCACGCAGCCGAAATTGCGGTCCGCCACAATATTTTGGAATATGCCGAGCTGTTCTTGTTCCTGCTGGTCGCCATGACCTATATCAATGCCATGGGGGAGCGCCGCGTCTTTATGGCCCTGCGGTCCTGGATGGTGCAAAAGGGTTTCACGCTCAAGCAACTGTTTTGGCTGACCGGTGTGCTGGCTTTCTTCATCTCCCCCATTGCCGATAACCTCACGACTGCCCTGCTCATGTGCGCTGTGATCATGGCGGTTGATTGCACCAAGGATGCCAGCGGTAAAACCACTGGCTGTGTGCATCCAAAATTTGTTTTGATGGCGTGTATCAATATTGTCGTTGCTGCCAACGCTGGTGGTGCGTTCTCGCCATTTGGCGACATCACCACGCTGATGGTCTGGCAAAAAGGCATTGTGCAGTTCCAGGAGTTTTTCGCCCTGTTCGTGCCATCGGTGGTCAACTGGATCATTCCGGCAGTGATCATGAGTTTCTTCCTGCCCAACTCCAAGCCCAAGGCGGCTGATGAAGATGAAGTGACCAATATGAAGCCGGGGGCCGTGGTCATTATCTTCTTGTTCCTTGCGACCATCACGACAGCCGTTTGCTTCCATAACTTCCTGCATCTGCCCCCAATGCTGGGTATGATGACCGGCCTCGCCTATCTGCAGTTCTACAGCTATTATCTGCGCAAGATTTACGGCAAACGCCAGACTCGCAAATTGGGTCTTGAAGCGGGCGATGGAGCGGGCGCAACAGCCGCGCAGGTTGCCGGGCACAGGCGTGTAAAAGAAGCGCCGCTGGAAGTGTTTGAAAAAATCGCCCTGGCCGAGTGGGATACACTGTTGTTCTTCTTTGGTGTCGTGCTGGCCGTTGGTGGCCTTGGCTTTATTGGCTATCTGGCTGGTCTGTCACAGATCATGTATACCGATCTTGGTCCAACAAACGCCAATATCCTCGTGGGTATCTTGTCGGCCATTGTCGATAATATCCCTGTGATGTTTGCCGTCTTGACCATGGGACCGGAAATGAGCTCGGTTGGTACGGTCGTGGGGCCAGAGGTAACGCAGTCAGCAATCGATGCCTCACGACATGCTCAATGGCTGCTGGTAACCCTCACTGCTGGTGTTGGTGGTTCGCTCTTGTCGATTGGTTCAGCGGCTGGTGTGGCTTTGATGGGGCAGGCCCGAGGGTTCTATACCTTTGGCGGCCATCTCAAATGGATGCCAGTCATCGCGCTTGGCTATGCGGCCAGTATCTGGGTGCATATCTGGATCAATGGCAGCTAGGACATTCTCTCCATCCAGCAAAAACAAAAAAACCCTCTCCGCGTAAAACGGTGAGGGTTTTTTGTGTGGTTTGAGCAAAGACTGCTTTTGATCCCAAGGGGACGTTTGCCCGCAAGAGTTATGCTGGCATAGCGCCACCTATTATATATGCAAGAGCTTGCACGACTTGCTCAGCTTCTCGTGCGACGGCATATGCAGCCGCATCAACTTCCTTTAGGGCATGATCAAGTTCCAAGGGATGCAGTGTGATGATTGGCTTGCCAAGCGCTGTGGCATAGCCTGCATCGAATGCAGCATTCCACTGTTTGTATTTTTCGCCGAAACGAACAATGACAATATCCGCCCCCTCGATAAGTGTTTTCGTGCGTATCGCGTTAAGTTGCGCACCTTTGCGATCATGCCAAAATTTATCCGGCTCGGGGCCAAATATGGCAACACCGCAATCGTCTGAATTTTCGTGTATTGTAATCGGCGTTGAAATATCGACCGGCAATTCTTGTTCATTTATCCCGTTTTGGATGCGCTCACGCCAATCACTGTGAATTTCACCAGAAAGATAAATTGTCCATCGCCGTTGTGTCATAGAGTGTCTCCTAAAGTTTGCAAATTCTTGTTGTCACGTTTGTTGCCGTTGTCATAGCAGACCAAGAAGGTTGAGCGCCACATTCTATCCAAAGGCACGCGCTCTTCATCCAGAATCAGACACCTCATATGATCATTTTTGGCTTCGATAACATGGCGTAGGTTCCATGGGATGTGGCGAATTCCATCAAGGATAAAATGACGGTCCTATCGTTTAAAAGCACATACGAGCAAAGTGTGATGCATAACACATATCGCGCGCAGCCTCTCCACTATCTTGAATTCATGGCATTAAGGAAATAGATCCTGCCGCCGATAGTAGCGAGAGTAATATGGCGATGTCGTATTGCCAAATCTCTCAATCCGAAGGTTTAGATACCGCGTCCTCGACGTCAATCAGATCAGATGGAAACATCTGCAAAAATAAGTGAGAAATACGATGTTAAAGAAAACGACATTCATGTTGGTTGCCATCGGCGTTTTTTGTGCAGCTAATCAAGCGTCAGCCCAGACAGCAAGATTCAATGCTTTTAAAATTCAATCTGCTATTTCGGCGAAAAAGATATGCGTTCACAACAAAATTGGAGGCGTTGCAGTTCGTGATAGCTATAATTATGCGATACATTCAGCCATATTAAGATGGAAATCAAAGGTGCGCCGTACTTATGGCAGCCGTTATGCAATCTTGAAACAAGCCAGGAATACAAAGAGCGGCTGTCGTAAAGATCGCATTGAGCAAAACTATCGCTGTTATGTGGTCGGTGTACCATGTGCAAAGAGTATGGTCGCGACGCAGCGCTAACTGCGCACCGTATAAGTGTTCAAATGAGGCAATTGTGGTGTTTCCATTATCGCCCGAGATTGAAGCAAAAACAGACCAATTGCCAATGTCTGTTTTTGGCATCAACCAGCCACGCAGCACAAATCTGTCTCCGATGGCTTCTGGC
>JAJRQA010000090.1 GCA_024280475.1 Alphaproteobacteria bacterium | reverse complement strand
TGACAGATGGTTTTGAGGGCGGCACCTTGAAAAAGGGCGAGCACAAGAACTGGCGTTTGAAAAATGGATGGAAGAATTCTGGCCTGCCATGGAGCTATAAACTTAATCAAAGTAAAATGTATATGGTCAGATAAGATCCAGCTTGAGGAATAACTTGTGTTTGTTTGAAATTGAAAAAGGCTCTGCTTCTGGTAGGGTCTTTTTTATGACCTGAACGCAAGCTATAGTATTTGGCAAGTCACGAGGCTGCGGGGGAGCTGTTTGAGAATTATGGACAGGTATCAAAAAGACCAGGAAGATCTGGCGACCAAGACGCCTAAAAAACCTGCTGCCAGGCCGCAAGGCAAGGGCATGCCAGAGGCAGGAAAGATTGACCTGCTACAACATAAAATCAATCATGCCATTGATCGATTTTCCGGCACCGGCGTTGACACGCCCGAGCTTTTGTTTGTGCCAAACGATCTTCAAACCAGTGACCCCAGCCTGTTGAGCGAGATCGCTTCGGGGCATTTTGGTCTCGATGGAATGTTTATTGAATTGGAGGAGGGGGGGCCTTCCATTTTTGAGCACCCTGAAACCGATGATAGTTACAATCGTGTTTTGCACGGTTTTGGCTGGCTGCGCGATCTGCGGGTACGCGATGATTTTGACGCGCAAAAAGAGGCGCAACGCCTTGTCTTCAAATGGATGGATCTGGTCTGGCAGCCGGAAGATATTGCCTATGAGCCAGAAGTGCTGGCCCGCCGTATCACTTCTTTTTTAAGTAATAGCTCTTTTGTTCTTCGAGGTGTGCGCAAAGAACGAACGAAGCGCTATATGCGAACGCTATCGCAGCAGGTGGTGGAGCTTCATTCAAAACTAAACACATCTGCATCAGGTGTGGCGCGGATACATGTGCTAAGCGCTTTAGTGATGGCCGGCTTGTGCCTGTCGCGGCAAAATGAGTTGCTGGCAAAAATCACCCCTCTGTTGATGAGCGAACTTGAACTACAGATTTTTGAAGATGGCGGTCATTGCTCGCGAAACCCCAATGCCATTTTGTATGTTTTATTTGACATACTGCCGCTGAAAGAGTGCTTTATCTCTCGCGGCCAAGACGTGCCAGACGAGTTAAACAAGGCCATCAGGCGCATGTTGCCGATGATCCGGTTCTTTCGACTTGGTGACAGTTCGCTGGCCCGTTTCAATGGTGCCAGCACAACACCAACCGATGCGCTTGCAACGCTGCTTGCCTATGATGAACGCAACCGCCCATTTGACGCTTATGCCAAACAATCGGGTTATACGCGGATACAAGACGGGCCCGTGACCATCTTGTGCGATATAGGATCGCCGCCCGTGATAATAGGGGGGAGAAATGCTCATGCTGGCTGCCTGTCCTTCGAGATGACGGTGCGACATGTGCCATTGGTCGTCAATTCGGGCGCTTATCAGGGCACTGACAAGCGCTGGCTGGATTTCTCTCGCTCCACAATGGCTCATTCGACGCTGATTCTGGATGATTATTCGTCTGGAAGTTTTGATAAAAAGGGGCGATTGCTTGGCCCGGATGATATTCATATTGCGCGCGCCGACCTGTCGGGTCTTGATGTTGCGCATCACGGCTATGAGCGTTCATTTGGATTATCGCATCGCCGCCAGATGACCCTTTCTTATGCTGGTTTGAAGCTCGAAGGGGTTGATCATCTCGAAGCCATTGGTGACGTCACCGAAGCGCCAATAAGTGTGCGCTTTCATTTACATCCGCGCATCGAAATTGCCCGTAGTGATGAGGACAATCTGTTGATGACGCTGCCCGATGGTGAGATTTGGCGCTTTCATGCCAAAGGCGCACAAATAGAGATGGAAGACAGTGTCTATCTGGCCTATCGGCGCGGTCCGCAACCAGCCCATCAGATTGTGCTGAGCGCCAAAGCGCGCGCCGGCATGCGTATTGACTGGCTGTTTGAACAATATCGATCTCGCCCTCAAGAAGAGGCCCGAAGTTGAACAAGGCCGGAGACGAATTGAGCCCTGAACTTATCAAAGGCTGGACACAAGTTGCGGCCGGAAATCAAAACATGACAGCTTCAGTCCACACCATACGCATCGCCAATGCCACAGATGCTGCCGCTGTCAGTTGCCTGCTCGAGGTTAGTTATACTGCGCTGCTTCCAGCCTTTTACACCGACACTGTGATGGCCCAAATATTGCCTTTGATCACCAAAGCGAACCCGTTATTGCTGAATTCGGGGATGTTCTACGTGGCCACAGCTGGCCGTGGGAATGTGGTGGGTTGTGGAGGTTGGAGTATCAGGGCGCCAAAAATAGGTGTGAGAATGAACAGCCAGGGCAATATCAGGCATTTCGCAACACATCCCGATTGGTTGCGGCGTGGTATCGGCAGGGATATTTTGCATCGCTGTGTAAAAGAGGCAAGAGCCCAAAAAATAGAGCGCCTGAATTGCTACAGTGCGCTGGGAGCTGAGCCATTTTATGGTGCCAATGGCTTTTTAGCTATTAAGCAGATCGACGTTCCTTTAACCGATGAATTTTCATTTCCCGCCACTTTGATGTATCACGAGCTGAGCTAATCCAGGGCACCATCTATCAATATTTTTAGGATTGCTGCGATGTGTTCTTGTTGATGAATTATGGGCTTTTGGTTTCCTCCTTCACGGAATCGTGCTAGCTGGCTTTCAACATATTTCTTCAAAACAGAATAGAGGTTCGTTATGAGCAGCAGTGGTCCAAAGATTAAACGTGCGCTGATTTCCGTTTCTGACAAGACGGGTGTGGCAGCGTTCGCTCAAGAATTGACCGACCGGGGTATCGAGATTATCTCTACTGGCGGCACGGCTGCTTTGTTGAAGGGCGAGGGGTTTAGCGTCAAGGATGTGGCTGATGTCACCGGTTTCCCCGAGATGATGGATGGACGCCTCAAAACGCTGCACCCGGTTGTGCATGGTGGTCTGCTCGCAGTGCGCGGTAACTCTGAGCATGAAGCCTCGCAAGACGAGCACGGCATTGGCAATATTGATCTGCTCGTTGTCAATTTGTATCCGTTTGAAGAAACGGTGGCGTCGGGGGCTGACTTTGATACTTGTATTGAAAATATCGATATTGGTGGTCCCGCGATGATCCGCGCCGCTGCCAAGAACCACCGCTCGGTTGCTGTTATTGTTGAACCATCAGATTACGCCAAGCTGCTGGGAGATATGGATCTTCACGGTGGGGCAACTTGTGACGGGTTCCGTCGCTCCATGGCGCAAAAGGCCTATGCCCGTACGGCCGACTATGATGGCGCTATTTCCAACTGGATGGGCGCTGTTGTCGAGCATGAGGAGGGCAAGGCCGAAGGGTTTCCTCGCACTTTCTCTGTGCAATATACCAAGGCCCAAAGCATGCGCTATGGCGAAAACCCTCATCAGGACGCAGCTTTTTATGTAGGCGGCGGTACGGAGGCCAGCGTCTCGACTGCAGAGCAGCTACAGGGCAAGGCTTTGTCGTACAACAATATTGGGGACACGGACGCGGCCCTGGAATGTGTCAAACAGTTCAATGACGCACCGACCTGCGTCATCGTCAAACATGCCAATCCATGCGGCGTTGCTACCGGTGACAATCTGCTTGATGCCTATGAGCGCGCCTTTTCCACGGATCCAGAATCAGCCTTTGGCGGCATCATTGCCTTTAACCGTGAATTGGATGAAAAAACTGCTGCGCAAATCGTCGAGCGCCAGTTTGTTGAAGTGATCATTGCGCCCAAAGTCTCGCAAGGGGCGATCGGTGCGGTCGCCAAGAAGAAAAATGTGCGCTTGCTGGAATGTGGAGAATGGCCAAGCGAGCCAGCGGCGCGTCTCGAATTCAAGAAGGTCAATGGCGGCTTGCTGGTGCAGGACGCCGATCTTGCATTGTATGAAAAGCTGGAAGTCGTGACCAAGGTCAAACCGACAGATCAGCAGATGGAAGACTTGTTGTTCTCATGGAAGGTGTGCAAATTTGTCAAATCAAATGCCATTATCTATTGCAAGGATGGCATGACGATAGGAGTGGGCGCTGGCCAGATGTCACGTGTCAACTCCGCCCGTATCGCGGCCATCAAGGCTGAACATGCCAAGCTGGAAATTGCTGGTTCGGTTGTCGCCTCTGATGCTTTCTTCCCGTTTGCTGATGGTTTGATGGCCGTTGCCAGTGCTGGCGCCAGTGCTGTGATCCAGCCCGGCGGCTCCATGCGCGATAAGGAAGTGATTGAGGCGGCCGATGAAGCAGGCATTGCCATGGTGTTTACGGGTATGAGGCACTTCCGCCATTAATTGGCTCTCATTTTGTGGTTTAAATGTATGAATGTTTTGTGTGGATGGTAATTAAGGGACCAGTCCCCTTAATAATCCCAATTTATAAATGGGGTGCAGGGGATCATCCCCTGCGGCTGTTCGCGTAGAACGCCAATCCGGCGAGGACATTTTCTTAATCTGGACGCTAGCCATGCCGACTAAATCCCCAATATTGGTACAAGCCAGACTACCTGATTTACCGCTGATCAATAGCTGGCTCGTGCAACCTGATATGCGGCGTTGGTGGGGTAACCCAATGGATAATCAATGCGAAATGCGCCTTGGTATCCATTGTTCTGATGATATCGGGCGCGTTTATCTCATCCGTGACCGGATTCGCAGATCCATTGGTCTGGTTTCTCTAATTCATGCAAAGGCAACGATTGGTGCGCGGGTCAAATGGTCAAGCCATCTGCCAGCAAAATCCTGGGAAATCGGCATATTAATCGCGGCCAAAAGAAATCGTCAGCGAGGGCTTGGCAAGAAAGCGCTTGTTGAAGCGCACAATATTGTAGCAACGGTGAACGACGACCCTTTGTTTGCCTGGATTGAGAAAGACAATGCGGCGTCGCTAGCGACCTTTGGCTCTCTTGGCTACCGGCAAATGCACAATCCAGAAATAGCTTCTTTCAGTTCGCTACTTTTAAGATATGATCAATAAAGCTTGAAATTATGATGTCTTTTGATTCCAAACAAACCTTGCGTCGCAAGATGAAAGCGAGCAGGCGGGCCTTGTCGCGCAGGGAGCGCCAACAGGCTGCCGAGGCAGTGGTTTCTCACTTCCAAAAGCTTAAGGTCCAACAATATGGGGCGGTTGCGGTCTATCACCCGGTTGGCAATGAATTTGACCCATTGCCTTTGGCCGCTTATCTGCGGAGCCAATGCCAGCAACTGGGCCTTCCTGTCGTCGTTGAGGAGGCAGCACCATTGGTGTTTCGTCCCTGGAACACAGATGATCGATTGGAAGTTGGGGCCTATGATATAATGGTGCCGCCAGATAGGGGCTTGAGCGTTGTGCCAGAACTGATTATTATCCCGCTTCTGGCGTTTGATGATAAGGGCGCGCGTCTTGGCTATGGTGGCGGCTTTTATGATCGTACATTAGCAAGCCTGCGGGCGAACCATACGATCAGCGCCATTGGTTTGGCCTATGATTTTCAACAAACAGATGATTTGGCTGTTGAACCCCATGATCAGCCGCTCGACAGTATCCTGACACCCTCGGGCATTTTCAAATTTTAGGAAAGAGTTTTTCAGTTGCGCCTTTTATTTCTTGGAGATGTGGTTGGTCGTTCTGGCCGGGTGGCAGTTGTTTCTCAACTGCCGATGTTGCGGGATCGCTACAAGCTCGATTTCATTATCGTCAATGGAGAAAATGCGGCAGGTGGCTTTGGCATCAATGAAAAGATCGCCAACGAATTTTTTGATGCGGGTGCGGATGTCATCACCACTGGCAATCACGCATTTGACCAGCGTGAGACGCTTTCTCATATCGGGCGAGAGGATCGCCTGTTGCGCCCTGCCAATTATCCAGAAGGGACACCAGGCAAGGGTGCTGGATTGTTTACCGCGCAAAACGGAACGCAGGTACTTGTGGTCAATCTGATGGGGCGTGTATTCATGCAAGAGCTGGATTGCCCGTTTCAAAGGATCTCGCGAGAATTGGAGGCTTGTCCTATGGGAGCTGCAGCCGACATTGTATTTGTCGATATGCACGCCGAGGCAAGTTCCGAAAAGCAGGCCATGGGTTATTTTCTTGATGGCAAAGTCAGTGCGGTAGTTGGTACTCACACTCATGTGCCAACGGCTGATGATCGTATCTTGCCCCAAGGCACGGCTTATATGTCGGATGCCGGGATGTGCGGGGTTTATGACAGTATTTTAGGTATGGAGAAAGATGAGCCGGTGAACCGTTTTGTGACCCGCGTTAACGGTGGCAGATTTGCACCAGTGACTGGCGAGGCGGCGATCAGCGGTGTGGTTATTCACATTGACCAAGCAACGGGCTTGGCGAAGAATATCTGTCCTTTGCGCCTTGGACCCGATATTCGTCAAATGGAACCCGATTTTTAATAGTCAGTGATTTCGTGATCAAAAGGCTACCATTGCAGGTTGTTCATGTGGTCAACCCAATGGAGCAGCAATGTTTTTTTGATTATTTTGGAAGCGATGAGTGATGATATTTAACCAGTTTGTATGAAATGCCGCAGTGTACAAACATTAAAAATGTGTTAATTGCACTTTTAGGTTGTTTATATCTGCCTTATATGTGTTAGAGATGCGTTGAATGAACTAGAAAGAACTTACACTGATTTTTTATTCATCGTTCTTTTTATTCGCAAATTTAGACTTTAATCCGATGCTTTTGAGTGTAGTTACAGGTGGGTAAATAGTTATGCGCTATCCAATTTATATATTCTTTCTGATGAGTGGATTTTTCTACCTGACGGGGAATCCCTTTTCCAACGAAACGTCCCAAACCGGCGAAGCCGGAATTCAAGGTAAGGTTGCCAAGCTAAAATATGGCCGCCGGGTCAGCGCGTCTTCGAGCGAAGACAAAACCGCTGAGATAACGACAACAGCTGCTGATGCGAAAATGGTAGCAACAGCTAAATTGGATATTGTCACGGCGCCTGGCAAGAGCCTAAATGTTTCAGACGCAAAGAGGCAGCCCGGCGCAGTGGCAAATGTACAAGAGGCAGCTCCTACTACTTCACCTACCGTAGTATCGGCACCAGAGCGCGAATCATTTACCGAGGGTAAAGCAAAGCGTTTCAAAGATCCGGCCAGAAAGCCTCTTGACTGGACCGTATTTGGCAATAAACGCAAAAATGCTGCACTGACATTGCCCATTCGCAGCCGCTCTCAAGACGAGATTGATGCGCAGGGAATTGTCGGCGAACCAGAGCAAGCCGGTCTCTATAATCCGCGCAAACTGGCGATAAAAACCAGAAAATCCAAACGCAGGCTGACTTCTAAAAGTCGCGAAATTAAAAGAGCCAAAATCAGACGCGAAAAGTTGAAGGCTCGTAAAGCCCGCAAGAACAAGCGTTTGGCGCGCCTCAAACGTAGAAACAAGGGCGTATACCGGATCGCTGGCAAGACCAAGAAAAAGCCGGTCGAGAAGAAAACAGCCGTCAAAAAATCGAGCGGCAAAGCATTTGGATTTTCATTCGTTGGCGCGCAAGGTCGACTGACACATTAACCAAGAGCCGTAAAACAAATCATAAAAGCCGGTGAGACCTGAAGGTTTCCCGGCTTTTTGTTGCGCATTCACGTAGGATTTACGCTGTTTCTTGATATTGTTCTGCGGTTGACAGATCCACACTGACCATTTGAGAGATGCCTTTTTCGGCCATGGTGACGCCAAATAAGCGGTCCATATGCGACATGGTGGTGGGGTGATGGGTGATGACCAGGAACCGCGTGTCGGTCTTTTTGGTCATCTTGTCGAGCAGGGCGCAAAAGCGCTCCACATTGGCGTCGTCGAGCGGCGCATCGACTTCATCGAGTACGCAAATGGGAGCGGGATTGGTCAAGAACACCGCAAAAATCAACGACAGGGCCGTGAGCGCTTTTTCTCCGCCAGATAACAAGGTCAGGACCTGTGGCTTCTTGCCGGGAGGGCTGGCAATGATTTCAAGGCCCGCTTGCAGCGGATCATCGCTTTCAATGAGCTCCAGCCTTGCTTTACCACCGCCAAACAAGGAGGTAAACAGTTCTTCAAAATGTCCGTTGATTTCATCAAAGGCGCTCATCAAACGGCGACGGCCTTCTTTGTTAAGGCCGCTGATCGCCTTGCGCAAGGCATTGATGGCTTCGATCAGATCGGTGTGTTCATGGCTCATTTCCTCAATCTGTTCGCTCAATTCTCGGGCTTCCACATCGGCACGCAGATTAACGCTGCCAAGGCGCTCGCGATCGCTGGTTAATTTGGCAAGACGGCGGTCCAGTTCCGCGCGGTCAGGTAGCGTCTTATCGGCATCGTAGGAAGCTTTTTGCAGACAGTCGTCGGGGGCACAATCGAGCTCTGTTTGTATCAGCTGCTTTTGTTCACCAAGGCGCGTGCTGGCCGCCTCCAGGCGGGCCTCACAGGCGGCCCGGTCTTCGCGAGCGCTTGCTGCTTGCCCCTGTATGTCTTGCAAGCTACGATCGATCTCTCGCAGCGTGTTTTCGCCTTGTTGTAACTGATCAACAGCGAGCTGGCTTTGTTTCTGGGCTTTAACGAGCTGGCTGTTGAGGGCCTGGCGTTTGGCATCGATCTGCTCAGGGAGGTCGTTGAGATCTGCCAGTTCTGTTTCATTTTCCGTGCGTCTGATCGTCAGGGTTTTAACTTGCTCTTTCACCTGCTTTTGGCGCGCATTGGTTTGGCTGATGTCAGTTTCGAGCCGCTTGATGCGAGCGATGCGGTTGCGGTTCTCTTGCTCAAGCCCCTCCATATGGGCTTTGGCCTCAAGATAATTTGTGCGCAATAAGGTCAGTTCGGTAGACTGCTTCTCGACGCGTTTTTGCATTGCTGCGAGCTGGTCTGATTTTGCCAGTTCTACGGCCAATTCTTGTAAACGGCTTGTTTCGAGTGCGTGGCGCTCCAAAAGATCGGCGCTGGTCACGTGGATTGCTTGAAGACGGGCGCGCTGGGCAGACGCCAACTGCTCGGCCTGCGCCAGAGAGCTGCGTTGTTGTTCTAGTTCGCGGCGCAAATCGCTGTAACGGTTTTTGAAACCGTGATGACGAGCCTGCAATTTCTGGCGTGTGTCTTCCGCCTTTTGCGCTGTTTTTTGTGTTTGTTTGGCCTCAAACTGTGCGTGCTTCAGGCCGCTTTGCAATTGTTCCAGATGGTTTTTCTGTGACAAGCGCCGCGCGGCGCTGGTGGGAGCATCGGCTCGCGCCACAAAGCCATCCCAACGCCACAGATCGCCCTCGATAGATACGAGCCGCTGACCTGCAGACAGTTTGGATTGCTGCAAGTCTCCCTCGACCCGCTCCACAATGCCGGTCATCAAAAGGCGCCGCGACAGAGCCGCTGGAGCCGTTACCAGCTGCTTGAGCGGCATGACCCCTTCTGGCAATGCAGGAGAGGTCTCAAGGGAGGTGCTGTCATCGTCGTAGTCGCGCCAGTACAGATCGGCATGTATATTGAGTGAGGCATCTAGATCATCTCCAAGGGCGGCTCCCAGAGCCGTTTCATAGCCTGGTGTCACGACGATCTCGTCAAGTACTGGCAGATCATCGCCGTTGCTGGGGGAGCGCAGCAGTTTTTCCAGTGTGCTGATTTCAGCAACCAGGGTCGAGAGCAGCGTTTTGGCGTCCATCTGCTCAACCAGTCGTGCGCTTTCATCCAATCGCGCCTGATCGATATCTTGTTCACTGGCGGTCAGTTTTGTCTCCAGTTCCTGGAGAGCTATACTTTTTTCCTCAATCAAACGAGCCAGCTCGTCGAAATCAGCGATCTGTGAGAGTTGGTGATCAAGTTCGCCTCGCTCCTCTGCCAGTTTATCGCTCTTTTCAAGCAGGGCGTTGGTGGAAGCCTGCTTTTCAAGCTGTTCGCGCGTAAGGGCTTTGAACTGGGCTTTTTGTTCGGCAAATTGCGTACCAAGCGCGAGCGATTGCTGTTCTGCTGCGGTCAACACTGATTGCACTTTTTCGACTTGTTTGGAGGCCTGTTCGCGGGCCGTGTCATTGTTGTTTGAGGCTTTTTGCAGGTCTTGGCGTTCACTTTCGAAGCTTTTGAGACGTTGTTGGTCTTCTTTGAGGCTATTTTCTTCGCGGGCCAGATCGGCGTCATATTGCGTGCGTCGTTTGGCAAGTTCGTCTTTGCGTGCCTGCTGGGTCTCTTGCTCGCGCGTCAATTGATCAGATTCGATGTTCAGGCGCTGCATAACGGCCGCTGTGATCATTTCGCGTTCGCGCAAGGCGGGGATTTGCGCGCTGGATTTAACATGCAACTGACGAATTTTGGCTTCTTGCGTGGTTTTTTCACCCACGATCGCCAGCACTTCTTGCAGCTTGACCTCGGCCTGCTTGGCCGCCAAGCGGAACGATACATAGTCGCTATAAAGCGCGATAATCTGCAATTGTTCAATATCTCTGGCCAGTTCACGATAGCGCTTGACCTGACGTTCCTGGCGTTTCAGCCCCGACAGGCGGCTATCCATCTGGCCGATAATGTCCTGCAAGCGCTCCAGATTGTTCTCGGCACCGCGCAGCTTGATTTCAGCCTCATGACGGCGGCTGTGCAAACCGGTGATACCAGCAGCTTCCTCGAGGATAAAACGGCGCTGGGCCGGTTTTGCGGAAACGATTTCGCCGATACGTCCTTGTTGGACAAGAGCGGGGGAGCGGGCGCCGGTTGAGGCATCTGCGAACAACAGCTGCACATCACGGGCGCGTACGGGTTTGCCATTGATGCGGTACTCTGAGCCGCTATCGCGCTCGATACGGCGGGTAATTTCCAGATTGTCATCATCATTAAAGGCCGGATGGGCCTTGCGGTTGCGG
>JAJRQA010000089.1 GCA_024280475.1 Alphaproteobacteria bacterium | reverse complement strand
CTTCTTGGCGATGAAGTCGAGGCCATGGTCGAAGAACTGGCCAAACACCGCAAAAAAACCGTTGGTCGGCGCCACACCGGGGTTGACCGAACCAATGAAAGATTCGTCATTGTTAAGGTTCTGATTGTCCTGAATACCAAGATCCTGAAGCAGGCCGTAATCCTGCACGATGGCAATACCTTCGACGGCACCCAGTTTGAAGTTTGCAGCATTTGGATCCTGGCCCTGGGTATAGGCCGAGTTCAGTGTCACACCGTCATCCAGGAATTCGGTATTATAAACGATGTGGTTGGGGTTTAACCCGACAGGCACCCCATTTACCTGAAACAGGCCTCCAACAGTCAGCAGTTCAACATCACCAGTAGTGATCGTCTGGGTAATGAGGCGCGGCGTATAGTCAATGACATTGCCAAGCTCAACGATGGCCGCATCGCCAGTCCCCGTTATGCTTGTCGGCTCATATCTGTCACTGGCCGTTTGTGCTGCAAATTCCGCAGCGCTCAGATTGCCAAAACTATGATAAGCGCCATCAAGCTCACCGCCAGACAGAAAGTTTTCGATAGAGAGATTGATCGTGACGGGCGGCAATGTTGTGAAGACAGTTTCACCCGTGACATCAGCTACCAAATTTTCAATGAGCGTGGTTTCATCAATGGACCGGACATTCGTACTGACCTGAAAATGTCCATTGTCAGTCGTCGTCGTGGTTGTTGTGTTATCTGTTGTTACTCTATATATCGTATTTATAAATACCGGAATACCCTGGAAGGTGCCAATCAAAGCTTGAAAGACTGTATCAGTAACATCATTTACGGTCGCGACATCAACGCTGGACGTCGATACTCCGGTCGTCAAATCCATATCCAGAAAATCATAATTCGCACTGATCAGGCGGACAAACTGCTGATCGACTGCGCCCCAGGTGGCATTGACCTGTAACAGATTATTATTGAGGCCGGTAACTTCGCGAATACCCTGGAAGGATGTCAGGTGAGCATACGATGTACCGAACGCTGCAATAGCAGCTGCAACGTTGGGAATTGCTAGCGTAAAGTTGCCATCCCAAATGAGTTCGTTAAATGGATCGCGGATCTCACCAGTCCCATCCCAATTTATAATGGCATCGCCCGCCGCCGTAAACAAAGGCTGAAAATTAATCTGATCAAAGATGAAGTTGATATCATTCAAATTAATGATGAAAGGCTTGAGGTTAAATGTATTGGCCATGAAAATTACGTCCTCCCAAACGCTACGCGAGGACGAAATCCACGCAAACTAATCTATCGGTTGTATTATTGCTTTGCTGAAGTTGGTCAGGCAGCAACGAAAACTGTCAGGAATTGAAATGCTAGCGCGTCTCCCTGACGAGAACCTGACATCCCAGAGGTTTGCTACCGCTCTTTGCAGCAATCTCATACTTATGCACATATGAAGTATAAAGATTTATTTGAACGCAAACTTTTTTAGTTATCATTGCGTGTATTATAAAACCGGGACGATCACTCTGAATTACATTTTTTTTGGTGCACACTACCAAATTATGGCTACTAGCTATGGACAATCGAATAGCTGGTCTTTACACTTTAAGAGTATGGCATTGAATTCTCGCCATCCTTTTAGGAGTCCTGTGGCTGGAGCCTAAAATTTTCTAAAATTATAATTTGAGACTCGCGCAGAAAATTCCGCGCGGCAAAATGTTTTTGCTCAATCAAAAGGAGTTGTAATGCGTATACTTGTGGTCGAAGACAACGACCGCTTTGGACGATTAGTTGTCGAGCATCTAAGCGAGGCCGACTATATTGTAGATCTTGTCGGAACTGTCGAAGAATTTTATTCAATCAATAGCTACATGTCCTTTGATCTCTATATCATCGATCTTGGATTGCCCGATGGCGATGGCATCAAACTGATCCAACGTCTTCGCCAGAACAATAATTGCACCCCAATTCTCATCGCCACTGCACGGGCAAGGCTTGATGAAAAGATTAGAGGCCTTGATGCTGGCGCGGATGATTACCTCGTCAAACCGTTCAATCATCGCGAGTTGCTGGCGCGCATCAGAGCATTGCTGCGCCGCAAACCAACTATTCAATCCGAATTGTTCACCACCCCAAGCCTGTCATTTAATATGATCACCGGCGACCTGAGCTGTGGCGATATGAACCTACAATTACGACGCGGCGAGCGGCGATTGCTAACCTTGCTGATCCAGCACTCTGGCAATACGGTCACGCGAGAGCTCATTGAATCCAGGTTGAAAAATTTCCAGGAAAACTGTTCTTCCAATAGCATTGACAAAATGGTGTCGCGTCTTCGCAAAGCCTTGGCAGCAGCAAAATCAGACTTGCAGTTGAAAACCATCAGGGGCGTCGGCTATATACTTGAGGAGACAAGGCAGTGATAAATTGCTCAACAAGAACGCCTGCCTCACTTTCCTGGATCGTTTCCTCAAGAGTCATGATTGCCGCGGCGCTTGCCGTCCTCCTTCAATTCACGATTTGTCTTGTAGAAAATCTGGGAAATGAACGCTATTTTGCCAGCTGGTTTCTCAAGCTGGAGACAATGCGAGTTCTTCGCACCATCCAAAACGATGGAGGCAAACTTAAGCAGACCTATGCGAATGATCTGAACCATTATCGTGGTCAATTTGCTTCTGCTTATGGATACAGAGTCTCCGACACCACCGGTCAGGTTATTGCCAGCAGCAATGAAGCATTATTTCCATCCAATGGGCCGGTGAACAATCTAACCAGATTACGACCAGACTCCTGGATCCGTCATGAACCAGACCAGTCGAAATTTTATTTCACCGGGGGGCGTAAATTTTTGGTTGCAGGTGCTCCTGTATGGATCGAATATGTGACCGCAGGAGACCCGGCCGGACAGCGCTATGGCGCGCTGTGGATGGATCTCGTTGAAGATGTTTGGATCCCAGTCTTGCCAACAATCCTGCTTCTCGCTTCTTTCGCCATATTATCTGTACGAGCAGCATTGCGCCCGCTTGAAGAAGCCTCCCTCATAGCAGAAAAACTTGTTCCTCCCTATGCAGGGCAACTTCCCTCGATCAAACAACTTCCTCTTGAGGCAAACCGCTTTTATGTCACCATCAACAATTTGCTGGAGAAATTTTCAAACCTCTTGTCATCGCAAGACAAATTCATCTCCAATGCCGCTCATGAATTACGCACCCCATTGGGGATAATGCTTCTGGAAGTCGGGAAAATCACCGGGCAACGTGCGAGGCGCCTGGAAGATGATATAGAAATAATGACAGGTACCATTAATCGTTTGCTCGGATTGGCTAGTATGGACGCAATAAAAATAGAAGACCTGACGACGATCGATCTGGTGTCGGTTGTTTCAAAGGTCAGCGAACATGTTGATCCCCTTCTTCAAAAAAACAACTGTACTCTGCTATTGCGAGATCAACAGCCCAAATTATTCAAAAGCCAGCTATTTACTGTTCGAGATGCGATCGTCAATCTGATTGAAAACGCTATCAAGCATTCGCCAAACGGGACACAAATTATCGCGACTTGCGGGCCGGGCAGCTGTGTCACAATAGAAGACAATGGCCCCGGTTTTCCCTCAGGAGATTTTGAAAATTATCTTGAACCGTTTCATCGGGGCAATACGACGGCTGATGGATCTGGCCTCGGTTTGGCAATCGTGAAAAAAGCTGCTGAACTACATGGTGGGAACGTAAAAATTTGCACCTCGTCAACAGGCGGCGCACTTGTGCAGATATGCTTCAAGAAATAACAGCATCCACCCCTTTTATCACTTATGAACATCTGGATCGACCACTGGTAGATCCGCGACAATCTCTGCTATGTCGTCGATATTTTTAGGTCCAGCTATAAACTCTGCTGGCATATTCTCCGGTGCCAGTGCGCCAAGCGATATATATATCTTCATCAACTGTTCCACCTGCATGCCTGGGACCTGGGTGATATTTTCCACCGGCATAAATAACAAGTAGCCAGACATGGGAATGGGCGAGGTCGGGAAATAGACCAGCTTGCGCGCAGCTCCATCCAGTTCATAGGTTTGTGGGGATGCCAGCAATGCAAGGGTGTCAACGCCTCCAAGACTGCCAAGGCGACAACGCACAACGCTCATGCCAGCCAGTTCATTTTCATTCTGCTCACCAGAAGCGAAACGTACAATGCGTGCGACAGGCTTGTAGATCGAGCGGAAAAATGGCACCCGGTCCATGGCGGCATCGAAGGCATTTTCGATACCCTTACGGGCCGTAGTGCGTACAAACAGGCCCAATATCCAGATCCCTACAATAGCGATCAGCAAGCCAAGGGCAAAGGCTACAACCTCATATTCACGCCCCACCAACACCTTGCCGCTTTGCAGCAACAACTCCCCAAAAAAGGTGCCTGGCCCCAGCGCATCTTTGATCCAACGCACCAGCCAAATAATAATAAAGATCGTCAGCACAACCGGCAGCAGAAAAAACAATCCTGCCAAAAAAGTTCCCACAACGCTTGTTTGCCAAAAACGGGATAAAAATCTGAACATATCTCTCCGATCTCGGGTCAGCGCCTATTCGCTTCACCGACCGAGCATATCATATCGTGAAACAGATAATGAGGAAACCCGTTCATATATCAACCCTCTTGGCTTATCGGAGCACTGAATGTACCACTATAGGTGTAGACTTCGCCCCAAAGCGGATGTTTGATTGAAAACCCCATTAAGATAGTGTCCTCATCCAATGCCTTTTCGAAGATGGAGGCTCTGCCGAGCAGAAAATGCCCTGGTATTGGAACCTGCAGTGACCCAACCTTCAAAAGATATCGCGTGCTATCAAAATGGATGGCACCGTTCACTTGCGTTATTTTCATCTTGATACCCATGCTCAGCCAGTCGCTCGCACCGATAAATTCAACCACTTCTGTTCCCCCGGCATATTCCATCCGAGAGCGAAAAATTACCGGTTTTTTCTTGCCCGGTACAAAAAACGAGCGATGCCAGAACATAGCCAACTTGCCTGGAAGCGAGCTATTTACCACCGTTACCGGCACATCGTCCTCGCGCAACAAAACAAGCCCGCCCATCAATCGTGCAAATCCCAATAGCAAGATCGCTGGCCTTGGATAATAGACCGACATTACGCCGTTCAATTCCAGCAATTCGTCGCTATCTGGATGTAACCCATAGTGAGCCCGCACCAATGGGGACACATATTGCCAATCGTCGCCCAGCGCTTGCGCCAAGATCGGCTTTGGTTTGCATTTCTCCATAATTACCTCCCTATCTAACTCCAAAGGGTAGAAAGATCAGGCTTGGCGACCATCAACCAGACCGCCGCGACCAGTGCAAGGAATGCCGGCCAGCCAAGCCAGAACCAAAGGCGCGCCTTTTGATGATATGCCGCAGGTAATGTCGTGCCAGTATCAAGGGCCTTAATTGCCATATCGCGCATCTGGATTTGCAAATAGACGACGGGTAACCAGCAGATACCGGCCAGAATATAAAGACCAAAGGAAGCCACCACCCAGGGTTCACTCAACGGCAAGCCGAGTTCGCGCAATAGAAGATACCCACTAACTGGCTGATAAATGACCGTTGGTGTCGTAAACAGATAATCTGCCAGTACGACATGGCGAGCTGTCACCGCCTGCGCATGAAGATCCCCTACCCGATCAGCCATCCATCGGTAAAAGGCGCTGCCAAGGCCGGTACCAAAAAGTAGAAAAGCGCTTAGGATATGGCTCCATTTCAAAAGATTGTAAGCCGTAAAGTCTTCGAGCATGATTTACTCCTCCAGTTTCTGCATGATCAGTATCGAGACAAGAATAGGAATGTTTTTGACAAGGGGACCAAACGGGTCTGCCCACATCATTGGCGCTACCCAGCTAAGCGCCACCGTATAAACAACGATTAAGCCAAGCTGCAATATCGCTATTTGCCTGATACGAAACCGCATGAGTAGCGATAGCCCGATAAAAATATCCAATAGCACCGCCCCATAAAATGCCATCACTCCCATAGTGCCGGTGAAACCCAGCCTGGCAAGCAATGCAAGGCTTTGCTCTACAGGATAAAAGAACAAAGACACCACCCCAGCCGTGATCCACATAAAGGCCAGTGCAATCCTCAAAACTGGCCCAAGAAAATACAGGCTGGCCGCAGACCTTTCCTCCTTGCTGGCGGGGTTTTGAGACAGAAATTGAGTGAGACCCATTGGTGAAAATCCTAGCTTTGATTGGCAATCCTTACCCTCAAATACCCGCGTTTCTTTCAGCATGTTCACCGCTTGCCGATCAAACGGCATATCGGCGAACAGGTGCCCCGCACCGGCCAGCACTTCTGCGAGCCCATAAGGTATGGGAACAGGGCGAAACTTCGAGTGATGCTGCCATTTTGACAGGGTCTGAAAATATGTTTCCAGCGTCACACATTCAGCGCCAACCAAATTAATCTGGCAACCCACAGCCTCTGGACGATGGATCGAGGCCAATACAGCTTTGGTCACATCCTCGATCGCGACGGGCTGCAGCGGTTGAGTGCCATCCCCAATCACTGGCGTAACCGGCAGGGATGCCAATGCCTTAAAAAAGCGCCAGCTTTCTCCGCCATCCCCAATGATCAAAGACGGGCGCAGCACCACCCACTCCACGCCCAACCTGGCCAACGCATCATCAGCGCGCTGCTTCGATAAGTGATAAGCACTGGTGGCGCTCTCATCTGTGCCAAGCGCCGAGATCTGGATGATCCGCTTGACCCCGGCACGTTTACTTGCTTCGAAAAGAGCCCTTGGGGCCCTATCATGCAAAGCCACAAAGCTTTGCGATCTCGTTGGTTTAAAGATCCCAACGGCATTGATCACAAGGTCAATATTTTCAACCAGATCACGCCAGTCGTCCGGGCTGTGAGCCTTTGCAAAGTCAATCGTCCGCCAATCATGACCACCCGTCCCCGCTTTAGGTGTTCTTGATGTGAGCACAAGATCATGATGCTGGCGGCCAAGAGCCTGTACAAGATGGCGGCCAATAAAACCTGTTGCCCCTGTCACCAATATCCGCATGTCACGCCTCCTTTGGCAAAGCAGTGTCCGAGGTTGTCTTTAGTTCCGCTTCGAGCTGCTTGAAGGCCGTGCGCCCCATGACGCGACCAATCACCAAAAGGGCGATGATCAAACAGATCAGGCCGAATAATAAAGACCTTGAAAAAACAACTTCCATCGGCAGCGACCGGTTGGGATAGGCTGCCATAAACAACACTCCTAGCGCAGGAGCCAATACCATCATGGCCGTAGAATAAGCCGTCCAGAAAGTGGCGCTACGACCAGTACGGCAAGCATCTCCCAAGGTTCCATGCAAGGGTTTTGCCAATAGAAGTGCAAACAGAGCCCCTGTTCCACAGGCTGCAACTCCGCTCATAAGTAGGGTTGTTATCATCTCAAAACACCTTTCATCATGTTTGGTATTTCTGTAATGACAGAAATACCTGTTTAAAAAATCACCGACCGATCAGCCGGATGATTTTACTGCCCATTTTGACCATTTTCATCAAGGTCTCATTGGGGACTTTCTTCACATCTTCATACCAGTCCGACATCTGATCGACGAATGTGAGCATATTGCCGATCTGTTGTTTGACATGGGGATCAGTTTGCTTTTCCCGCGCAGCTTCATCGGAAAGGTCACGCAAGATCGACAAGGTTGGATCTATTTCGCGTTGTTTGCGGCTTTCGACGATGACATTAAATGTCTCTTGCACGTCCTTGAGCGCACTAAAGTGATCGCGCCGGTCGCCTATCACATGAGCTTTGTGAACCAATCCAAGGCTTTGCAGTTCTTTCAAACTGTTGGATACATTGGATCGCGCGATATTCAGCTCTTCACAAATCTGCTCTGCGGTCATCGGTTTGCGAGTGAGGTACAGTAATCCATGGATCTGTGACACGGACCGATTGACCCCCCAGCGACTACCCATCTCCCCCCAATGCAGTACGAATTTTTCAACAATGGGTGTCATCTCACCTGCTCCATAAAATTCTTTATACTTTTATTTCTGTAATTACAGAAATTACTATAATTCAATCCAGTGGGCAACCCCCAAATTGTCACACCCGTGCAAAGAGCGCCATAAAAGCAGATAATTGGATGGTTTTGGAGGCACTAGAAAAATGGAATACGTCACACCAAGTAGAGCCCGACCGGGCGAGCGCCGCACAGGCCGCTCCATCGTCCTCAAACAGCGAAGCGGTAGGGTATCAAAAAACTACCAATAGCCGCGAGATAGGAAAAATGGTTGCCCCGAAAGAACCACATCAACCATATGCTCCAAGCAGAGCCCGACCGGGCGACGGCCGAGCAGGCCGCCCCATCGGAGGCCCGAGCTTGCTCGGATTAGCCGTGAGATATAAATATTGGTGCGGGCGGCGGGACTCGAACCCGCACGGCACAAAGGCCTCAGGATTTTAAGTCCTGTGTGTCTACCAGTTCCACCACGCCCGCGAAACTTGCTCAATGTTGTGGCAACTTATGGGGCTATTGCTCGCAATTTGCAATTGATTTTTAGTGCTATACGGCCTGTTCGATGATTTCGAAACTGTGGGTAATATCTGCGGTTTGGCCAAGCATTATAGAAGCTGAACAATATTTCTTCGCTGATAATTCAATCGCCCGCTCAACGAGCTTTTCTTTCAGCCCCTTGCCTGTCAAAATAAAACGTACATGAATTTTGGTAAAGACAGCGGGGACCTCATCGGCGCGCTCCGCTTCAAGCTCAATTTTCAGGCTAACAAGCTCCGCACGAGCTTTTTTCAAGATGCCCACAACGTCAAATGCCGTACAGCCGCCCATGCCGATGAGCAGCAACTCCATGGGGCGCGCGCCTTCATTATTGCCGCCATGATCGGGCGCTCCATCCATAGTGATTTCGTGACCGGTTTGAGTTAGGGCATCAAAGCGGACATTTTGCTTCCAGTTGATTTCAGCTTTCATAGTGTTGCCCCGTTTTAATTTAACTTGTTGTGTTTTGCGGCAAGGTCGCGATCAATCTTTCAAGGGTCATGATGGTTGAGCGATCAAGACGCCCATCAATCTTTTCAGGTCGAAAATGGCGCTGAAAGGCTCGCACGACAAAGTCTGACATTTCATCAAAATGACCATCTTCGCCAATCTGATAACCATATTGTGCCAATAGATGCTGCGCTTTGCCGATTTCATCATTGGTATCACCAAGGCCATAACCGCCATCGCCTTCAATAGCAAGCGGCTCAACAAAATGCCCGATACCGTTCTGATGCAGCAGGTTCCAGGGAAATTTTTCACCGGGATCCTTCTTGCGCGCCGGGGCAATATCAGAGTGGCCAATGACATTTCTTGGTAATATATCATGGCGTTTGAAAATGTCTTGAGCGAGCGCCATCACTGCTTTGATCTGCTGATCAGGAAATGGTTGCAGCTCCAGCACATGACCTTCATTGACAATCTCGATACCAATTGAACACGAATTGATATCATTCTCACCTGCCCAATGAGCGCGCCCTGCATGCCAGGCACGGTGCCGCTCGGCGACCATCTGAGTGATCCCACCTTGTTCATCAACAAGATAGTGGCAAGAAACACTGCTTTCGGGACTGCACAAAATATCAAGCGCGGCCTGCGCGCTCTCCATACCGGTATAATGCATAATCAATAGCGAAGGGGTCAGATCACTGCGCCGCTCTTCAAAATTGGGAGCGCCGCGCCAGTCTGCCTTAAGGGACGTATCGCAAACGCCGCCCATATTTACTCACCAGCCATGAAGTTGTTAAGAGCATCCGTTGAAACGGCCGTCAGCTCAACACTTTCGCCGCAACCACACGCACTGGTTTGATTGGGATTGTCAAAAACGAAACCGGAGGTCATTTTATCGACCTTATAATCCATTTTGGTGCCAAGTAAAAACATCACAGCTTTCGCGTCGATAAACAATGTGACGCCGTTATCATTGACGGTATCATCCCCTTTTGAGGCCTCTTGCGCATATTCCATCGTATAACCAACGCCCGCGCAGCCTGAATTTTCAATGCCGATACGAAGACCAGCCAAAGACTCGTCAGATTTTGCCATGATCGCCTTG
>JAJRQA010000088.1 GCA_024280475.1 Alphaproteobacteria bacterium | reverse complement strand
TCCTTAAATTGTAAGTTGAGTGCGTGCCGATTGATTATTCGCTTTCCCCAGCGATGAAGGCATCTTGAGCCCATGTTGGGTAGCCGCTGAATTCAAGAGCGGAAGCAGTACCAATACTGGCAAATGTACCAAGTACGATGGTCGAGACGATAAGTAGGTTCTTCATGAGTTTGGTCCTTAAATTGTAAGTTGAGTGCGTGCCGATTGATTATTCGCTTTCCCCAGCGATGAAGGCATCTTGAGCCCATGTTGGGTAGCCGCTGAATTCAAGAGCGGAAACAGTACCAATACTGGCAAATGTACCAAGTACGATGGTCGAGACGATAAGTAGGTTCTTCATGATGTTATTCCTTAAATTTGATCTATAATGCTTGTGTGAAACGAGAGGTTTAGTTTGAGCCAACGTTAAATGCGTTGACGGCCCAGTCTGCATAATTATCTGTATAAATGCTGTCTGCCGAAGCAATTCCAGCACTTGCGAATGTACCCAATACGATTGTTGAGATGAGAAGAAGTTTTTTCATGGTCGTTTTCCTTTAAATTAGTAAGTTAGTTCGAGTTCTTCGGGGGGTATGTACTATCTGGGTCCCGTTTTATAACTATCGAGCACCCAGTTAGACGTTTCGGTTGTCAAATTATCGATCGCTGATGCAGTGCTGACACTGGTAAAAGTTCCTGCAATGATCATGGTGGCAATCAGTATGTTCTTCATCTTTTACCTTTCCTTTTCGGCTGTTGATCTGCGTTTGTTGTTTCGATGACTAAAAGCTAATCCCTGTTGTTAAATAATAATAGCCCCCCTCACGCCCATGTGATTTCTGTTTATATTATGGGATATTTGGTGATAATTTTCGTTGCTGACGTGATCGAAATCTAACGGCAATATTACAAATGAGTTATACTTTGGTTTGTTGTGTCATAATATGAGCACGCGCGATCAAAAGCATGTGAGGTCGCGGTGAATTGGCACGCAAAAACATCCACAAGCCCAGATGGAATTGTGCGAAAAAAACTCTTTGAGTGTGAAATTTTTTCAAGAAGTCAAAAAATAAGAAAGAATTTAGCCCGATATCTCGAGAACATGGCCTGCCAGATAGAGCGAACCGCATATCAAGATGCGCACCGGCTCATCACCAAGATTACGTGCCCGCTCGCCGCTGGCCGCCAGCGCATCAAGCACATTATCGCAATGCATGGCCCGCAAGCCCTGGGCTTTGGCAATTTTCACCAGCTCATCAGCTGGCCAGCCATTAGGCGTATTGGGTACTGGTACTGTGAAAACCATTTCGCACAAGCCTTCAAAGACCTGCAAAAATTCGGCTGCATTCTTACGCTGCATCATGCCAATGACCAGATGCAAGGGGCGCGACAGCTGCTCTTCGAGGTCAGCCATGCTAGCTGCCAGCACTTCCGCAGCGGCTCGATTATGACCACCATCAAGCCAGATTTCGCTATCCCTATTAAGCTTGGTATTGGTGGCCAGTTTTTCGGTTTCCAGCAATTGCAGCCGGGCGGGCCAGGAAACTTGCCGCATGGCCTTTTCCAGTTGCTCTTGTGTTGGCTTGAAATCTGGCATGCTGAGGGCTGCGGCAACCGAGACCCCGGCATTATTGATCTGATGCGAGCCAACAAGACGCGGCAATGGCAGCGCCAGCAACCTTGTTTCATCCTCATATATCAAACGCCCGAGTTGCTCATAGGCCTTAAAGTCTACACCCTCTATACGCAAGGGCACATCTAGTTCCACTGCCCGCTCACGCAAAACATCGAGCACTTCAGCCGGTTGCTTGCCGACCACACAAGGAATGCCGCGCTTCATGATGCCAGCTTTTTCAAATGCGATTTCCGCCAGACTTGAACCAAGGAAATCCATGTGATCCATACTGATGGGAGTAATGATGGTCAACACAGGTTGATCAATAACATTGGTCGCATCAAAACGCCCGCCAAGCCCCGTCTCCAGAATAAGATAATCAGCACGGTTTTCGGCAAAGGCCAGAAACGCCGCCACCATGGTGATCTCGAAAAAAGTGATCGGCTCACCGTTATTGCCAGCTTGCGCGCGCATCAAAACATCTACCAGCTGATCTTCGGAAATGTCAGCGCCACCATTTTCTCCAGCCAGTCGAATGCGCTCGTGAAACGAAACAAGATGGGGAGATATAAAACTGTGCGCGCTCTTGCCGGTCGCAGTAATCAGCGCATTTAGATAGGCTAGCGTCGACCCTTTGCCATTGGTGCCGGCAATATGAATGACTGGCGGCAACTGGTCTTGTGGCCGCCCAAGAGCCTCCAGAGCGCGAAGGGTACGCCCCAGGGACAAATCGATGAGGCTTGGGTGCAATTGCCGCAAACTGGCCAGCACATCATCACTTGATGTCATGCACGCATGTCCTGTTCATCATCTCTAAAGTCATATTCGCGTCCCGATTGATAGCGGTTAAAGAGGATATAAAGGCAAAACACAAGAATACCAACGCAAAATTTGATGATGGGAGCAACCCGCCAGCCGCGTCTTCTCAACTTAGATCAGCAGCGAAATAAATCCGACAAGATCGAAACTCTGCTAGCAAAAACTCGCTCAGCTGGCCTCATCACTCTTTTTGCTACTTGCATCCGACATATTGCTTTTTGCTGATTTGACAGGAGATTTCTTTTTGGCTTTGGACGCTTTCTTTATGGGAGCTGCGCTCTTTTTTGGGGTCGCCTCCTCACGAATGATTTCCAGCACGTCTTCGTGAGGATCCTCGCCCGCAGGCTCATCGCTCGAAATCGCCACTTCTTCCAAAACGGGCTGTTTCATCAATAGCGCGCACAAGCGGCCAAGTGTCGCGCGCATTTCATGACGATGCACCACCAGATCCACCATGCCATGCTCCAGCAAAAATTCGGAGCGCTGGAAACCGGATGGCAGTTGTTCTCTAATCGTCTGTTCGATCACGCGAGGCCCAGCAAACCCGATCAGCGCGCCAGGTTCAGCAATATGAATATCGCCAAGCATCGCGTAACTTGCCGTCACGCCGCCCATGGTTGGATCAGTCAATACCACAATATAGGGAAGTCCCGCTTCACGCAGACGCTGCAAGGCGACCGTCGTGCGCGGCATTTGCATCAAGGAGAAAATACCTTCTTGCATGCGCGCACCGCCAGAGGCCACGAACAACACAAACGGCACCTTCTCTTTCACCGCTTTCAACATGCCCGCAACAATGGCACCACCAGCATCTGATCCAAGTGACCCCCCCATAAAAGCAAAATCCTGAACCGCCACGATAATGTTGGAACCATCAAGCTGCCCTTGCGCCACCAGCAACGCATCATCCATCTCGGTTTTATTGCGAGCTTCCTTGACGCGGTCGGAATATTTCTTCTGATCCTTGAACTTTAGCGGATCTTCTATGCCCTTGATGACATCAATCATGGCGTATTTGGCATTATCAAAAATCATATTGAGACGATCTTTGGCACGCATGCGCATATGATAATCACTGCCCGGAACGACATAGAGATTATCTTCGAGATCCTTGTGGAAAATAAGCTGCCCACTCTCTGGGCATTTTACCCAAAGATCATCAGGAACATCTTTCTTCTTCCAGATACCCGTTAGCTTCGGGCGTACAACATTATTGATCCAGTTCACTTTTTTATAACCTTGTTGTCTTGTTATGCCATTGGCTTTAATACCTGCAGCATAACGCGTTTACAAAATTTCGACCTGTGACGAGCGCGAATGGTTAATTTTTAACCAGCGCCCCCCGATAGGGCTCTCACCCCTCCAGGATATCAAATACACCACGAGACAGCTCTTTCACAAGCGCCAGTGGGCGTTCAACCGTGTCGTTAGTGGCCCCACCCTCGCCATCCAGGCTGTCAGCAATCGTGCTGACGATGGCCGATCCAACCACCACACCATCCGCACCCCTGGCGATATCGCTTACTTGCTGGCGGGTTTTGACACCAAAACCAACAGCGATCGGTAAGTCCGTGCTTTGCTTGATCGCGGCAACGGCTGTATGTACCACGCCCGGATCAGGGGTCGCCGTCCCTGTTATACCCGCTATTGATACATAATATAGGAAGCCGCTGGCGTTTTTCAGTACCATGGGCAAACGTTTTTCATCTGTTGTGGGTGTGGCAAGGCGTATGAAGTTGATCCCCACGTCTCGTGCGGGCAGGCATAATTCATTATCTGTCTCGGGTGGCAGATCGACTATAATCAGGCCATCAACCCCCGCGGCAAGCGCATCTGCCAAAAATTTATCGGCTGGATAAACATAAATGGGATTGTAATAGCCCATCAAGATGATCGGCGTATCATCATCGCCTTTGCGAAACTCACGCACCATTTCAAGGGTTTTGGCCATAGTGTGCCCGGCATTCAGTGCTCGTTGCGATGATAGCTGAATAGCTGGTCCATCCGCCATGGGGTCGGAAAATGGCATGCCAAGCTCAATCACATCCGTTCCGGCCTCGGGAAGTTTTTTCATCAGCTCCAGCGAGGTTTTCAGATCCGGGTCACCGGCGGTGATAAAAGAGACAAAAGCCGCACGGCCCTCACTTTTTAGAGCGGCAAAGCGCCGGTCAATACGTGTTTCAATCACAGCTCAACCCCCAGATAGCCAGCCACCGCGAACACATCCTTGTCGCCGCGCCCACACATATTCATCACCAGTAAATGATCTTTGGGCAGGGTCGGTGCCAGTTTTTCGACAAATGCCAAAGCGTGCGCTGGTTCAAGGGCTGGAATAATGCCCTCAAGTTTTGTGCAAAGCTGAAATGCATCCAGCGCCTCATTATCGGTGACGGAGACATAGTTGACACGGCCCTGCTCTTTGAGCCAGCTGTGCTCCGGGCCAATGCCTGGATAATCAAGTCCTGCTGATATGGAATAGGCGTCAGTAATCTGCCCCTCATCATCTTGCAGCAGATAAGTACGGTTGCCATGCAGCACGCCGGGTTTGCCGCCATTTAGCGAGGCCGCATGTTCGCCGGTTTCAACGCCCTTTCCCGCCGCTTCAACGCCGTAGATTTCAACACTTTTATCATCAAGAAACGGATGAAACAGGCCAATCGCATTGGAACCACCGCCAATACAGGCCACAAGACTGTCGGGCAGGCGCCCCTCGGCTTCCATGATCTGCTCGCGCACCTCATTGCCGATCACTGATTGAAAATCACGCACCATGGCCGGATATGGATGAGGCCCAGCGGCTGTGCCAATCAGATAAAAAGTATTGTCAACATTGGCCACCCAGTCGCGCAAAGCTTCGTTCATCGCGTCCTTCAAGGTGCCCGTACCGGCGGTCACCGGTATAACTGTTGCGCCCAACAACTTCATCCGGAACACATTGGGGGCTTGGCGCTCAATATCGGTCGCTCCCATATAGACCACACATTCCATATTGAAACGAGCTGCAACGGTTGCCGTCGCCACGCCATGCTGGCCAGCGCCGGTCTCGGCGATAATACGTTTTTTGCCCATTCTTCGTGCCAGCAGGATCTGGCCCAATGTATTATTGATCTTGTGCGACCCCGTGTGATTAAGTTCATCACGCTTGAAGTAAATTTTAGCGCCACCCCCGGTGGTGCTAAGATTGGCAAAATGCTCGGTCAGGCGCGGAGCAAAATAAAGCGGACTGGGGCGGCCCGCATAATGCTTGGCAAGATCGTTCAGCTCGCGAGCATAGTCCGGATCCTTTTTGGCCGTTTCATAGGCCTCTTCCAGCTCCAGAATGAGCGGCATCAAGGTTTCGGCCACAAACCGTCCGCCAAAGTGACCAAAGGCCCCCTCTTCGTCTGGTCCGCTGCGAAAACTGTTCAGGATTGTCTCATTGCTACTCATGCAGTGTTTTTCCTCATTTATGCGCCTGGCCTAGCATTTTTTAGCACGCTCAACGAACGCCTTGATCTTCTCCAGATCCTTGATTCCAGGGGCGCTTTCGACGCCTGACGAAACATCAACGATTGTAGCGCCGGTTTCACGAATGGCTTGCGCAACCGTTTGTGGATCAAGTCCTCCAGACAACATATAATCTTTATCGCTGTTAAAGCCCTTCAAGGCGCTCCAGTCAAATGGAATGCCATTGCCGCCGGGCAACAAAGCTGTGCTGGAAGGCTTGGCGTCAAATAATAGCAATTCGGCGCCCTTGCCATAGGCAGCCGCAGCCGCGACATCCTCAGGCGTTTCCACCGCGACCGCCTTGATCACCGGTAGATTGGCGCGGGTGCGAATAGAGCGCACATCTTGAACGCTTTCACCGCCATGCAACTGTATGTAATCGGGGGAAACCGCGCGGGTCGCTTCATCAATCAGCGCATGGCCAGGGTTCACCAGCAGCAGCACAATTTTGACGCGCCCGCGTGCCAGATCAGCCAGTTTACCAGCTTCAACCAGGCTGACATGACGGGGACTTTTGGGGAAATGCACAAGACCGATAAAATCGGCACCATATTCAATCGCAGCCTCAACAGCCTCAGGCGTTTTCAAACCACAGATTTTGACCCGCACCATATTCGGCACCTGTTTCTCGCCAATAATTAAATCATCCAACAACCAAAACATGGTGTCATCCCAGCGAAGGCTGGGATCCATAACCCGAGAACTTTCCATTTTGTTGAAAGCTGGCAGGGTTAAGGATTAATCGATCCACATATCGAATTGAACTACAAGAAATATGTATCCCAGCTTTTGCTGAGATGAAAGCTCTTGATTTAGCGTTGCCTCCCGCAATCTATGAGCGCTATTGCCCGGCTGACGTCAGCTGTGGCAGAGCCTGTTTCGACATCTCGACCTGCTGCATCAGATCATCTGCTTTCTTGCGCAAATCATGCGCCTCGCGCGAGCGTTTTCTGGCGGCTTTGCGCCAACGCCCCTGCGCGAACCAGGTCGCCATACCACCGATGATTGTACCAATGATCAGCGCCCCCAGCAGATAAAAGAAAAATGGCATCTCAATTTTTTGTGCAAACTCTTTGGCAACAAAAGGATTATAAACAAATCCCACATTGTGACGATTGATAACCATCAAGGTGGCAAGCACGATGCCGACTGGCAGCATGATGACAAACCAGAAGGTTTTTTTCAAAAAGCGCATTTGTAAAATCCAGGTGAGCGTTTCAATAGAAGGGGGAGGGAGAGATCTGCAAATCCCTCACGCTTATTTTTTACCCGTATAGTTCTTGTTCAATCGCCGGTGCAAATCTTTGCCGGTCTTGAAAAACGGGATAAATTTTTCATCTACCGGCACTTTTGTTCCCGTGCGCGGATTGCGGGCCACTCTAGCAGGGCGATGCTTGACCGAAAACGCGCCAAAGCCGCGCAGTTCAACGCGCTTGTTCTTGGCAAGTGTGCCAACGATCTGATCCAGAATGGTGTTGACGATTTTCTCCACATCCTTGTAGTAGAGGTGGGGATTTGAGTCGGCAATTTTTTGCACAAGCTCCGATTTTATCACGATGACACCCTTTCATATTACAAACAT
>JAJRQA010000087.1 GCA_024280475.1 Alphaproteobacteria bacterium | reverse complement strand
AGGCGAGATTGCTCGACAAAGCGCTTGAATTTGTTAAGCCCGGCGGCACCCTTGTCTATTGCACCTGCTCCTTGCAACCAGAAGAAGGCGAGCAGCAAATCGCCGCCCTTCTAAAACGCAACAAAAAGGTCAGGCTGGACGAAATCAAACCAATTGAGCTGGCAGGCCGCGACGACTGGATCACCGACCAGGGCACCTTGCGCACCCTGCCCCATCATCGTCCCTATGACAAAGCTGATCCCGGCATGGACGGTTTCTTTGCGGCGAGGATTGTTGTTGGATAGTTAGGAATTCTCGCTCATGTATAAGAATTCGAAAAAAGCACGCAAAGCCCTGCGCAAAGAATTTGAAGATGAAGCGGTGGAAATTCTCGTCGAGGCGCTTGTACCAGCTATCGCTTTCAAGCCAGCGAAAAAGGCGGGGGATGGCGCTCTGGGGCAAACGCGCTTTGGTGGCACACCAGACCTGCCAGCCAATATAAGCTGGCCCATTCGGGCCGTGCCTGACAATACCGATGAAATCCTCGCCATTGGCGGCTCAAATCATGAAGAGCATTTAAGAGATCATCTGATCAGCGCATTGCCTTATGAATTCGCCGCCCAGATTGATCTCAAAGAAGCAGCCCATCTTGGAGAGGTTGCCAAAGACCTGCCTAATGACGGCCGCCTGCTGTTCTTCTTCGATGGTACTACAGCCCCCTGGTGGGATGGTACGCAAAGCTGCGCGGTCATACATGACCAAAGCGATCTCGCCAGTTTACAACGTGCGCCGATGCCATTAGCACTGGTTGAACTCAACGATAAATATGTCGCCGAAATGATCAACGCGCACAAAAACCTCAACAAGGATTTTGAGGATAGCGCTCCCTTACCCACGATAAAAGAACTGATCCCGGCAAATTACTGGGGGCCGACGCGCCCCATGAAACTCAAAACCACATACCGGCTTCCCGAACGCTCTACCCATGAAGCACTGGCCAATGAACAACTTCAAAAAGCCTTTGCGCAGGATGAAGAATTTGCAGATGCCTATTTTGAGCTGATCTCAGACTATTTCTGGGATGACGACCATAACCGTCAACAATTGCTCGGGCCACCTGTTCCAGAGCAAGACGATCCGCGCTATGACGCCGTCATCGTCAGCGAATTTGGATGCCAGCATTTATCTTTTGAAGAGCACCAGGAAAAATGGCCACTGATCAGCGAAAAAAGCAAAGCCTGGCACCTGCTTTTTCAGCTGGACATGTCGGATTTTCGCCAGGACGATATGGTCGAAGGCACTTACTATTTTTTAATCCACAAAGAACAGCTCAAAGCCAGTGACTTTTCCAAAACTGTCCTCGTTTACCAGCAGACGTAAAGAATACAACCCGCGTTGCACAAGAAGCGGACAAACCATGTGTATGAAGCAATTTAAACCATATAATCAGGGGGAAGCGGGAATTGGAAACTGGCCCTAAGCCCCCCCATGGGGGAAGAACTCAATTCAAGGTTTTCATTATAGGCATTCAAAATATCTTTTACGATTGCCAGTCCAAGGCCTGTGCCTGCAATGGATTGATCGAGGCGAACCCCCCGCTTTTGGGCGACATTCCGCTTTGAGTTTGAAATACCCACTCCATCATCGTCTATCTCAAATCTCACAGCTTGCTTGGTTTGGTAAACTTTGATGCGTAGCTCATTCGCGGCATGTTTAAGAGCGTTTTCAACGAGATTCCCCAATAGATCGGCGAGATCATCCACATCGATCTGAATTTGAAGGTCGCTCTTACAATCAATCTGAAATCGTTTTCTCTCTCCGTCCGGTGTCCGTGTCAGTGTGGCAACTATATTGTCGATGACAGGAAGGATTTTTACATTCGTCATCATTTGCCTGTCACGGTACCGGGCCTTTGTCAGTTCACGATCGATTTGCCTTTGCATGAGCATTGAAGTGGCATCAAGATCGTTGGCAATATCATATTCTCCGTTATTTCGCAGTCGCCGAATATCGGCGCGAAGAGCTGTAAGGGGGGTTTTAAAACCATGAGCCAGATCACTGGCACGATGTTTGGCTTTTTCAATCGCGTTTTCCTGGGCTTCCAGAAGATTATTAATTTCGTTGGCCAGCGGCGCAACCTCGCTTGGCATATCACTGTTCATCCGTGTCGTCGCGCCATCGCGGATCGCGGCGATAGATTTTTGAATATGTGACAAAGGGCCAAGCCCAATGACGATCTGCACCCAACCGGCAAAAAGTAAAAACAGACATAGGCTGAGAAGAGAAAAAAGGACTTCATTGGCAAATTGCGAACTCATCTTTTTTAGCTCATCAAGATGTATCGCCACCAATAGACGAACAACCTGCTGCCCTTTTGGCGATTTAAAAAGTAGGCGGCGTTCATGAACCAGCAAAGAGGTGTCTTGCGGCCCCCCAGTGGTGTGAATATGGACTTTGCCAAAACCTGGACTGTCGACGGGCAAATTCAATTGAGTGTCCCACAAGGAACGTGAGCGTACCGACAGGCCAGCGGTTTCATTGTGAATTTGCCAATAAAGACCGCTATAGATCTTTTTGAATCGTGGATCCGCCAGCTTGTCGTCTAGCTGAGGCAAACCAGAGGGAGCAAAGCTTAGCCTTGAAGCGATCTGCGTGATATAGGTATCAAGTTCAAGGCTGATCCGTCGTTCGACATGGCGCTCGAATAAAGTGGTGAGACCAAAGCCGGTGAGACTAAGCGCCAGTATGAGAACAATGGTACCAACCCAAAGCAATCTGATTTTGAGCGAATGCCCTTTCATGAGGACCCGGTTTCTGATTCTGGGTCCGCATTATCGCAGATCATATAGCCAAAGCCGCGACGGGTTTCGATGAGACCGCCACCGAGTTTGCGCCGCAAACGCCCAACCAGAACCTCGATTGCATTGGATTCGCGCTGCTCATATTCGCCCTGCAAATGTTCAGCCAGCTCTTGTTGCGAGACAACGCAATTACGATGATGCATCAGATAGGATAACAGGCGGTATTCCTGGGGTGTCAGGGTTTTGGGAACCCCTTTGATCGTGACACGCATTTGTCGGGGATCGAGTTTTATTTCGCCAACCGTAATTGCCGGATTGGCATGACCGGTGGAGCGTCGGATAACGGCGCGCAGTCTGGCCAGCAATTCATCCATTTCAAAAGGCTTGGGTAGATAGTCGTCGGCACCAGCATCAATCCCCTCAACGCGCTCGCTCCAAGTGCCGCGTGCGGTCAATACAAGAATAGGAAAGGTCCGATTATTTTCCCGCCACTTCTTGAGGATTGACAAACCATCCATGCCCGGCAGTCCAAGATCTAGCACAACGGCTGCGTAATCATTGGTATCTCCAAGGAACCAGACCTCTTCTCCATCACTTTCATGCTCGACAACGTAACCTGCTGCAACAAGTGTTTCACTAACATCGCGGATAATTCTAGGATCATCCTCGGCAAACAAAATGCGCATCAATCCAATTCATCCTTGATGATCTTGCCATTCTTCGCATCGACATACATTTCCCGCACACGGCCAGACTTGTCGATATACTTGATCTCGTAAACAGGCATACCGTGTTCGAATTCAAACTCGGTTTCGATAATCTCACCTTTGATGTGAGGACGCACGACTTTCAATATCTTCCGCAAGGACAAAATGGAATTTGATTGTTGGCTCCGATAGACCTGCTCCTGCTCGTCCCGATCATCCGAGGCGATAAGATCACTGGCCGTCAGAACCACAATAGCTATCGCAAACAAAGCGATACAAGAAATCAAATGGTGGGACATGTTTTTCATCTAAACAATAATATAACACACAACATGACAAAAAGCTGAATATTTATATCAGCTATCTGTCACGGGCACTACTCTATGTTGTTGTGATCGCTATTGTGGCGACGAACAAAACCAAGCGGAGATCCCAATGAATAAATTCCTTATAATTGCAACAACATCCATGACAATGGCTCTGGCCTCACTTGTTCCTGCAACAACAGCATATGCCAGTAGCGATGACGATGCCTATTGTGGCCGGACGTCAGGTCAATGGATGAGCAAAAGCGCTGCAAGAGCAAAAGCAGCTCAAATGGGCTTTAATGTGCGCCGGGTAAAGCGTGAAAATGGCTGTTATGAAATCTATGCCATCAGCAGAAATGGTGCGCGAGTAGAAATCTATATGAACCCGGTAACAGGTGCTGTCGTTAGAACCAAAAACAAATCCTGATCATGACGGTATCCAAAACAACAACTCTGGCTGATCGCGAAACGCGGTCAGCCTTAGTCCGTGTGTGGGATATTGCCATACGGCTGTTTCACTGGTCATTGGTTTGTGCCTTTGCAGTTGCTTGGATTAGTGGCGATGAATGGGACCGGGTTCATGAAATTTCCGGTTACTTTATCGCAGGATTGCTCGGCTTTCGAATTATTTGGGGCCTGATCGGTTCAAAATATGCCCGATTCAGTCAGTTTATTTACAAGCCATCCACCGTTCAAAATTATCTACGTGATAGCCTCACTCGCAAGGCAAAACGATATCTGGGCCATAACCCGCTTGGCGGCGCCATGGTGATCGCCTTGATCCTGGCGCTCATTGCCGTGACGGCTTCTGGAATAGCCATGACGAGCGACCAATTTTGGGGAGTAGAATGGGTGGGGGAGCTGCACGAGGCAACGGCCAACATAACCCTTGTCCTGATCGCATTGCATATCGCAGGTGTGATATTTGCCAGTTTTGAACACAAAGAAAATCTGGTAAGGGCCATGATCACTGGTTTCAAGCGTCAATCAACTGAATAATCGCTCGAAACGAGACCGATCATTGATGTGGGCAGGCAAGGTTTTTGTTCTGCCCACTCATTGCGTATATTCGTTCCAGCAGCATTCTTCTACTTCGATCAACAATGCGCTATGGAAATGTCGAATGCGACTCTTCCCCCCCCCCTTAAATCCCGTCTTCCTTGCTCGCCACACTGCCATCTTCATTAAAGTGATAGACGATCGGCTGTCCGGTCGGCAAATTCAGCTGGGTCACCTCATCTTCACTTAGGCCATCAAGCTTCATGATGACGGCGCGCAAGCTATTGCCATGGGCGGCGACGATGACATTTTTGCCGCTCATGACTTGCGGCATGATTTCCTTTTCAAAATAGGGTAAGGCGCGCTCGGCGGTATTCTTGAGGCTTTCGCCACCGGGAGGCTGGGTTTCGTAAGAGCGGCGCCAGATATGCACCTGCTCATCACCCCATTTCTTGCGGGCATCGTCTTTGTTAAGACCGGCCAGATTTCCATAATCGCGTTCATTGAGCGCCTTGTGGTTGATGGTGGGCAAGCCTTCTTGCTCCAACTCATCCAATATCAGGATCAAGGTTTTCCAGGCGCGGATCAAATGACTGGTGAAGGCAATATCAAACTTGTACCCCAGCTTGTTCATGCGCTTGCCTGCATCAACGGCTTCACTCATGCCCTGATCAGTCAATGGCACGTCCGTCCAGCCCGTGAACAGATTTTTCTTGTTCCATTCGCTCTCCCCATGCCGCACCAGCACCAGGATATTATCCATCTTTGTCATATTCATCTTTCCTGCGTTACCGCAAAAGTTTCATTCTTTCGTTCACATGCTCTATGAAAGCCCTAATACATCTTTCATCGAGTAAAGGCCCGGTGGCTTGCCGTTGGCCCACAGGGCGGCCTTCACCGCGCCTCGTGCAAATATGGTCCGGTCATTGGCGATATGGCTGATTTCGATGCGCTCGCCTTCCCCCGCAAACATCACGCTATGTTCACCAACAACGCTACCGCCGCGCAAGGTGGCAAAACCGATATCGCCGGTTTTGCGCGCCCCAGTGATACCGTCTCTTGAGCGCACCGCCTTGTCATCCAGCGACACGTCGCGGCCCCTGGCAGCTGCTTCCCCCAACATCAATGCTGTGCCAGATGGCGCATCGACCTTGTGGCGGTGGTGCATTTCAACAACCTCAATATCAAAGCTGTCATCCAAAGCCTTGGCGACCTGCTCGACAAGGGCAGTGACCAGATTGACACCAAGGCTCATATTGCCCGCCTTGACAATGGTCGCGTGGCGAGCGGCCGCTTCGATCTGCTGTTCTCCGGTTTTTGAAAATCCAGTTGTGCCTATGACATGAACAATGCGCGCCTGCGCGGCAAAGGCCGCAAAGGTTGTACTGGCTGCTGGAATGGTGAAATCGAGAATGCCATCTACTTTGGCAATCAGTGGCAGAGGGTCATCTACGATATTGATACCAAGCGCGCCAATACCGGCAACTTCGCCAATATCGCGCCCGACAAGCTCGCCACCTGGCTGTTCTGTACCACCCGCCACAACGCAGCCATCCACATCATGAATGGCGCGTACCAGCGCCTGGCCCATACGGCCACCAGCGCCCATTACAGCGAGCTTCATCTCGCTCATATCCCTCTATCCTCTTAATGACCAGCAGGCGCCATCACCGCTGGTTTTCATCATGCCAAAGACCATCGTCAAAACAGCAGAAGAAATCAACCCTTGGCTTTATAACGCTCAATCGCTTGAACAATGTTCTCACGCGCTTCGGCTTCGTCTCCCCAGCCATCGATCTTCACCCATTTTCCATCCTCGAGATCTTTGTAACGCTGGAAGAAATGTTCGATCTGGCGCAGCAACAAGGGTGGCAAGTCACGGTAATTATTGATTTTGTCATACATGGCCGAAACTCTTGACGTTGGCACGGCAAGAATTTTTTCATCTTCGCCCGCTTCATCCGTCATGTGCAGCACACCAATAGCGCGGCAATTCATCACGGCACCTGGGATAATCGGGCGTTGATTGGCAATCAGTACATCGATGGGATCGCCATCATCTGACAGGGTATGAGGCACAAAACCATAATTACCGGGATAGCGCATACTGGTATAAAGAATACGGTCTACAATCAGTGTGCCTGCGTCCTTGTCCATCTCATATTTAACTGGTTCACCGCCAATCGGTACTTCCACCACCACATTGATATCATGGGGAGGATTTTCTCCCACCTTGATTGCTTCCAGTCTCATACTTTTTTCCTTCTCATCGAAAATCCTGGCAGCCATTCATGAGCCATGCCAAGCGTATATTTTAGCGTCTTTCTAGGCGCATGCGGGCATCACTGCAACAGTTTAAAGCGATCATGCTTTGCGATCGCCGGTTGATCTTGGGGATTTTGCCGATCTATGCTAAAACTGATTCGGTTGGAAGGGGACTATATCGGTCCCAGCGCGCCCGTATTTCCTTGTTATTTTGTTGTTCTAGCGTTCTGACGCGCACTCATTATCGGTGTATGGAGCGAAAAAATGCAGCTTTTTCCACGCGGGAAACGGCCACTGAACATGTTGAAAAACATCCAGCAGCCCTATAAAGCAAGCCTGCTTGCCAGCAGTGCCTTGTCGGGTTGGTGTCTGATGGTCGACATGGTTTTGGCTGACAGCGCTCTTGCCAACAAAACCTTGGCCAACAGCTCAATGATCGAGAAAGTTCCACCACTTGGCGCCAACGCAAATCCGCTAGTAGAAAATGCGCTCAATTTTGGTCTGCTAGGAGGACTGGGCCTGGTCGCGGCGCTCGTGGGTTACGGCCTCTTGCACAGTAATCGCATTGTGAGAGCTGCGTTAACACAATCAAGCCGGGAAATTGCCCACTACAAAGATCAGCTTACCATGATGCAATCGGTGCTCAATAGCCAACCGCAAATCGTCATCGAGCTTGCCCCTGCAAGCGCCCCCAAATTATTATTTCATTCCTTGCAAAACCATGCCGAAATTCCCGCCGGACCGCGTGAATTGCTGGATTTCCCGCAATGGATTGGCGATGGGCTACCTGACCTTAAAAGCAAATTGGTCACTTTGTTGGCCAAGGGCCACGCCTTTTGCATCACAGTTCGCACCAATCAGGGCTTGCTAATGGAAGCCGAGGGCCAAACCAGCGGTGACGCCTTGCTGGTGTTCCGGGATTTGTCGAGCAGTCATCGCAAAGAGGTTAAAATGCTTGATGAGCAAGAGACGCTCAAAAACAAAATCAAGATCATGCAATCTTTGTTCAACGCCCTGCCCATGCCTGTGTGGTTTCGTGATCAGCAAAAAAAGCTCACCTGGGTCAATGCCAATTATGCCAAGGCGGTAGATGCCAGCGAGCCCGGCGAAGTCTATGAAAAACAAATCGAATTGCTGGAACAGCGCCAGATAAGAGCGGTCAATCAAGAACTCTCGCAAAACAGCATTTTTCGCAAACGCATGCACACCATCATTGGCGGCGAGCGCCAGGCCTTTGAAACCATCGCCGTGCCAATGGGAGAAGAGCGCGGCTCAATCGCCATTGATGTGGCCGCCGAGGAAACCGCGCAAGGCACCCTGGATCGCCATATTGCCGCCCATATCCGCACCCTTGACCGGGTCAGCGCAGCAGTTGCCTTTTTTGATGCTGATCAGCGATTGACCTTTTTCAACAAGGCTTATAGCGATCTGTGGGAGCTCGATGAGAACTGGCTCAACAGCCATCCCAAAGATGGCGAAATTCTCGACCGGTTGCGGGCCACCCGCCTGCTCCCCGAGCAAGTCGATTATACCAACTGGAAACATGACTGGCTGTCCATCTACAATCTTGATGAAATGCTCGAGGACAAATGGTTTTTGCCGGACGGGCGCGCCGTGCATGTCGTCGTTGATCAAAGCCCCGATGGCGGCGTCATCTATATGTTTGACAATCTAACCGAAAGCATTGACCTGCAAAGCTCGTTCAATGAGTTGACCAATGTGCAGCGAGAAACCCTTGATGCGTTACGAGAAGGGGTTGCGGTGTTCGCGCCTAACGGGCGTCTGAAACTATATAATACCGCCTTCATGCATATCTGGGAGCTTACCGATGATGATCTCGCTGACAAGCCCCATATCGAACAGGTCATTCATTTGTGCCGGCCTCTTTATGACAGCGACGAAGACTGGGACGCCTTTCGCCGTTCTGTCACCGATATTGATGATGAACGCTCAACCTTTGAGGGTCGTTTCGAGCGCCCTAACAAAACGATTTTGGCCTTTGCCAGCTTCCCGTTACCCGACGGTGCGACCTTGTTGACCTTTGTCGATATAACCGATGAAGGACGCGCCGAGCAGGCCCTATTGGAAAAGAACAAGGCCCTGCAGGCGGCTGACCGCTTGAAGAATGATTTTATTTCCAATGTATCATATGAATTGCGCACGCCCCTCACCACCATCATGGGTTTTGGAGAGCTGCTTGGCACGCAGCAGATGGGCAAGCTCAACAAGCAACAGCGCGAATATTTGAGCAATATCACGGCTTCAAGCTCCAAGCTGGAATCCATCATCAGCAATATTCTCGACCTTGTGACCATTGATGCCGGTAACTTTGAGCTGACCCTTGCCCCCGTTAAAATCAGCGAAATTCTAAAAGCTGCCCGCCTTGGCATCAGAGACAAGTTGAAAAAGGCCAAGCTGACCCTCGATGTGGATATTGACGGCGACCTAGATACCATCACCGCCGATGGGCAGCGGGTTATTCAGGTGCTCTATAATCTGTTGCAAAATGCCATTGGCTTCACAGAACCAGGCAAGCAAATTTCGCTACGCGTCGTTGAACAAGGTCCGATGATCGCCTTTACCGTAGAAGACGAGGGTTGCGGCATTCCCGAAGATATCCGCAACACGGTATTTAATCGTTTTGAAAGCTGTTCGCTTGGCTCAAAGCATCGCGGTGTCGGGCTTGGACTTTCCATTGTCACGAGTATCGTCGAATTACATGGCGGTGATGTGGAGTTGCTCTCTCGCGAAGGTGTCGGTACAAAGATCACGGTGCGCTTCCCCAAAGAGGGAAAACAGGACATGGTGGAAGCTGCCGAATAGAACATTGCCTGCCAATATAAAAAAGAGCCCCTTTAGGGCGGGACACAGCTTGGGATTTATATGACCCTGGACAAAAAATACAAATCCGTACAGCTGAACTTGCCAGATCTGGATCTGTCGGCCCTCGACCGGTTTGCCGCTGGTCTGTTGCCTTTGTTGCAGGCTGGGGACTTTATCGCCCTTGCCGGAGAGCTTGGCAGTGGTAAAACCGCCTTTGCCCGCGCCCTCATCTCACGCATATTGCCGCCCTCCTCAAGCGAAGAAATCCCCTCCCCCAGTTTTGCCATCCTGCAAACCTACGAGACTTCGCGCATGCCAGTTTATCATTTTGATTTTTATCGCCTTTCCGGGGTCGACGAAGCGGTTGAGCTGGGGCTGGATGACGCGCTCAATCATGGTCTGGTGCTGGCGGAATGGCCGGACCGGCTTGAAAGTGAGCTCCCCGCAGATCGCCTTGAAGTACATTTTCGCGAGGCCAATGATCTTGATCTGCGTCATCTGCGGGTCGTTGGAGTGGGAGCCTTCGCGCAACGCCTGCAACGCTATATCGATATTGATCGCTTTTTATTCAATGCTGGCTGGAACAAGGCCTGGCGGCAATTTGCCCAGGGTGATGCCTCGACCAGAACTTATACGAGACTGTCCAAAACGAACGACAATGCCTTGTTGATGGATGCACCGCGCCAGCCTGATGGCCCGCCAATTCGCGACGAACGACCCTATAGCAGTTTAGCGCATCTGGCCGAAGATGTACGGCCCTTTGTGGCCATCGCCAGCGCCCTTCAAGCCGAGGGCTACAGCACCCCAGAGATATTTGCCAGCGATCTCGACCAAGGCTTACTGTTACTGGAAGATTTTGGCGATCAGCAATTTGGCGATTTGATGAGCAGCGGGCATGCCATGGCCCCTTTATATGAAGCCGCGACCCGTCTGCTGGCTGATCTGTCCCACAAGACACCGGCTTCAAGCCTTGATTTACCCGATGGCTCGCAATATGAATTACCGCTCTATAATCTGGAAGCCTATGGCATTGAACTGGAATTATTACTCGACTGGTTCTGGCCCGCGACCAAAAACGCAGACGCTCCCCTGGATCTGCGCGCGCAATATATGGAGCTTTGGCAAAAAGCGCTACTGCCTGTGCTGGAGCAATCCAATCATTGGGTATTGCGCGATGTTCATTCGCCCAATCTCATGTGGCTTGAAGAACGCACGGGTAACAGCCAAGTCGGATTGATCGATTTTCAAGATGCCCAGCGCGGGCACGCGGCCTATGATCTTGTTTCCCTGCTGCAAGATGCCCGTGTTGATGTGCCGATGGAGCTTGAGCAAGATTGTCTGGATCTTTATATCTCACTTGTCAAAGAGCATAATCCGAACTTTGATGATGCCGCTTTTTTGGTCAGCTACGCTACCCTTGGCGCACAGCGCAACACGAAAATCCTTGGCATTTTCATCCGCCTTGCCAAACGCGACCATAAACCGGCATATCTCGCTCACATCCCGCGCGTTGCGGCCTATCTCACCCGCAATCTCGCCCATCCCGCCCTCACAGATCTCAAGAGCTGGTATGATCAGCATGTGCCGATTGAGGAGCGCGCCGATCCACTGAAGGGCCAAAACTGAATATGCCGCCAGTTCAAATCGATACAGCCATGACCCTGGCCGCCGGGTTCGGCAAACGAATGCTGCCGCTGACCATAGATCGTCCCAAGCCGATGGTATCGCTTGCTGGCGAGCCGATGATCGATCATGTGCTAGAACGCCTTGCCAAGGCCGGCGTGGAGCGCGCCATTGTCAATCTGCATTATCAAGCAGATGTGCTGGAACGCCATCTTGCAAAGCGCCAGCAAATGCCCGCCATCTTGTTTTCAAATGAGCGCGACGAAATACTTGATACGGGTGGAGGTATCAAGCGCGCTTTACCACTGATCGGTGAACAGCCATTCATTCTGCATAATTCAGATAGCGTGTGGATCGAACATGAAACTGATAATCTGGCCGCACTGAAGGCTCATTATGATGCCGACAATATGGATGCCCTGCTCTTGCTGGCGCCGGTTAGCACCAGCCTTGGCTATGATGGCCGGGGCGATTTTTTCATCGAAGAACAGGGCCGCTTGCGGCGGCGCGCGCAAAATGAAACCAGTCCCAATGTCTTTATTGGTGTATCGATCTTGCATCCGCGCCTGTTTGATGACAGTCCGGACGGGGCTTTTTCGATCAATTTGTTATGGGATCGCGCCATGCGCGAAGGGCGCGTTTACGGCATCGCGTTTGAGGGTCAATGGATGCATGTAGGGACGCCGGACGCACTGATCGAAGCGCAAAAGGTGATCCAAGATGCCAGCCAATAAATCTCTAAATGACACCCCCGAAAAATCCAATGGCACCTTGTTCACGATCCCCCAGACCAAGCCGTTTCTAAAACAGCTGGCCAAAGCCGTGCTGGCTGGCGATCTGCCACAAGGCGGCGGTCCAAAGCCCGATCCCCTCGCCCTCACCAAATATGAAATCCTGCTGCCGTCAAGACGTGCGTGCAGAGCGCTCACCGAGTGCTTTATTGAGCTATCTGGTGCGACCAGCGTATTGTTGCCAAAGATCCGGCCGCTCGGTGATGTCGACGAGGTGCTTGCACTGGTATCCCCCGCCTCTCCCTTGTCACAAGCCCCGCAAGATCTGCGCCCTGTGGTGCCAGAGCTGGAGCGGCGCTTGTTGCTCACTGAATTTGTGCGTGCCTGGTCGCAATCCATGCGCGCGGCCGCCAAGGATGATGAGGAGGCCGTATTTCCGGTCTCGAACCTTGCGCAAGCAACGGCGCTGGCCCGCGAACTGATGGAGCTGATGGATGAAGCCGAACTCGAAGGGGCTGATCTAACCAAAGTGCACGACCTTGGTGGCGACTTTTCAGAACACTGGAATTTGACAGTACGCTTTCTTGAGATCATCACCGAGCAATGGCCAAATGTCATGCGTCAAAACAATCAAATGACCTCCGTTGCGCGGCGCGACCTGCTGATCCGCTGCGAAGCGGCGCGTCTCAAAGTAGCCCCCCCTGAGCATCCGATCATTTTGGCTGGAGAAGTTGGCGGCGTCGCTGCAACAGCCGATTTAATGGAGTCCATTGCCCGCGCACCAAAAGGCGCCGTGGTGCTGCCCGGCCTTGACCGGCTGCTCGATGCGCCAAGCTGGGATGATATTGTGCCCCATCATCCAGAGCATCCGCAATATGGACTAAAGCAGTTTATGGACCGCTTTGATCTCTCAACCAAACAGGTGCCAGAAGTTGGCGGCTGCACGCCAGATGAAAATGAGACGGCCCGCCTTAAACTGATCAGCGAAACCATGCGCCCCGCGCGCACCACTCATCACTGGCGAGAGCTGTTTAACAACCAGTGTAGCGGGACGCTGCAGTTGGCCACCGCGCTCGACCATTTCACCTTGATTGAAACGGCCACCGAACAAGAAGAAGCCGAAGTCATCGCGCTCATCTTGCGAGAAGCGCTGGAGACCCCGGATCAGACCGCCGCACTTGTCACGCCAGACCGGCGTTTGGCCCGGCGGGTGTTTGCACGTATGGAAAAATGGAATTTGCTGATTGATGATAGTGGCGGCGAACCCTTGCCGCGGACCAGAGCTGGAGCCTTTTCCGATCTCGTCATTGAGACCATAAGCAATGATTTTTCCCCCGTTAATCTGCTGGCATTGCTAAAACATCCCTTGACCCGCATGAACCGGCCGGTTGGCGAGATGCGCAAGGCGGCGCGAGCTTTGGAGCTGTTCGCGCTACGTCAACACCGGCTCGAAAGCGGCCTGTTTTCGATCAAACGAAATCTGCAACGAGCGCGTTACCGCATGGAAAACAATGGCGAGCGTCATCCTGTGATCCGGCGTCTACGCGAAGAAGACCTGCTATCTGCTGAAAAACTGCTGGAAGATCTGGAAAAGGTTTTTGAAGAGCTGATCAACGCCTTTCGCCGCCATGACAAGCTCGGTCTCAAACAGTTTGCGCAAATGCATAAAGACCTGCTTATTAAAATTGCTGCCCGCCCCGTTGAGGATGCAGGTGAGCAAGCGGCAACTCCACAAGCAGATTTGTTTGACGCGCCGCAAAATGAACCAGCCCCCCTGGAGGATGCCGCGAGCGAGCCCGACGCCAGTGAATTATGGACCAAGGAAGCGGGCGAAGCGCTTTACGATTTTTTTGACGGTCTGCTGGAACAGGTACACCCGGCGCAAACCACGGCCCGCGAATATGCCGGTCTATATCGCAGCCTGATGGCTGATCAGGTCGTTCGTAACCGCCTGCCGGTGCACCCGCGATTATCCATGTGGGGTCCGATGGAGGCCCGTTTGCTGTCCGCCGATATTGTCATTCTTGGCGCTTTGAACGAGGGCAGCTGGCCGCAACCGGCTGATGCTGATGCCTGGCTGTCTCGTCCCATGCGCGCCGAAGTTGGACTGCCCTCACCTGAGCGCCGCATCGGTCGCTCGGCTCATGATATGTCACAAGTGCTGGGGGCCAATAAAGCCTATCTCACCAGAGCCACCAAAATTGACGGCGTACCCTCTGTGCCCTCACGCTGGTTGTTGCGGATGCGGGCCCTTTGCGAGGGCGCGAGCCTTGGCGAAAAATTACAACCTGGCCCCAGCGAACAATGGCTCAAACTGGCCCGCGGACGAGACCGCGCCAACACCTCAAGTAAAATTCAGCGCCCCAACCCAACGCCGCCGCTGGCCAGCCGACCGCGCCGTCTTGCTGTCACACGTATCGAACAATGGATCAACAATCCCTATGCGATCTATGCCCGCCACATCTTGAAGCTTGACCCGCTGCCAGATCTTGGACGCGAGCCAGATGCCGCCATGCGCGGCCAGATCATTCATAGCGCCCTGCATGAATTTTCCAAGCTACATGAATTAGAGTTGCCCAGCGATAGTGCTCAGGTGCTCGTGGCAATCGGCCATGAAGCGATGGACAGATTAGGCGACCATGCCCGCATCATGGCGTTCTGGAAACCGCAATTTGAGCGTTTTTCGCAATGGTTTGGCGAGACGGAACCGGCACGTCGCGCCGATATTATGCGCCACCTGCCGGAGTGCGAAGGGCGCATGAGTTTTGACAGCGAAGGCGGCGGTGGTCTGTTTACGCTCACAGCGCGCGCCGACCGCATTGATCTGCAAAGCGATGGCAGCGTGGTCATCATCGATTATAAATCCAGCGAAAAGAAACCTGGCGAAGTGTGGTCTATGAGATCTCCCCAGCTGCCCCTTGAGGCGGCGATTGCGGCAGCTGGTGGCTTTAGCGATCTAGGGGCGGTATCTTCATCCGATCTCATTTTTATCGCTGCAACGGGGCGCGAGGACAGAGGAAAACAAACCTCTTGTGTCAATGACAAACATCCAGCTGTTGAACTAACCGACGAGGCACTTGCTGGTCTCAAAATGCTGGTGGCTCAATTTGATATAGAAGAGGTTGGGTATCCGGCCCTGCGCCGCGCCGGCTTCTCCTACACTTATGACGATTTCGAACATTTGGCACGGGTCAAGGAATGGGCGGTGGAAGATGACAGCTAAGAATATGCAAACCGCACAAGAAGCCATTGCCGAGACGACGCGTCGTCAAGCGCAGGCGGCGGAACCTTTTGGCTCGCGCTGGGTGAGCGCCAATGCCGGCACCGGCAAAACCCATGTACTCGTGCAGCGCGTCTTGCGCCTGTTGCTGGCTGGGGCCAAACCCGACACGATACTTTGCCTGACCTACACCAATGCCGCCGCGGCCGAAATGGAAAACCGTCTGTTCGAGCGCCTCTCCACCTGGGCTGTCATGAGCCATGAGGAGTTGCATCAAACACTTGTCAAACTACTTGCCAAACAGCCAGATGACACGGAATTGAAACTGGCCCGCACCCTGTTCGCTACAACGCTGGAGACGGCGGGCGGGCTCAAGGTGCAAACCATTCATTCCTTTTGCGATCGCTTGTTGCGCCGCTTCCCCCTCGAAGCCGAGATCGCCCCCAATTCAAGCCTGCTGGATGAAGCCGCCGCCCGCGAATTAAAAACCTCGAGCATTGAGCGCATCTTGCTGAAAGCTGCCAAAAAGCCAGACAGCGATCTAGGGCAAGCCCTCACGACCGTCATCGCCTTTACCAGTGAGGACGGATTCAACGGAGTGATCAATGAAGCGCTGGGCAAACGCAATCTCATCAAAAAGCTCGTTCAACACGATAAGGGTACGCGCGACCCTTTTGAAAAAGCCATTGCAAGACTTTACGGCCAATTTGGCCTCGCCAGGAACGATGGCCAAGGGGGATTGCGTGATGCACTGGCGCAGGCCATCACCGATGAGCAGATCGATGCGGTCTATGAGGTTTTGAACACAGGGGGTGGCACCGCTGCCAAAACCGCTACGAGCCTGATGCTCGCAAAACACGCCGCTAACCCTCGGCAAAGAACCGAGCATTTGCATAGCGCATTCCTCACCAAGGCTCACACACCAAAGAAAAGCCTGTGCGCCAAAGCAGTGCGCGAGACAGCCCCCGCCCTGATCGAACAACTCACGAAAGCGCAACAGCGCTTTGTTGAACTTTGGCAGCAGCAGCGCGCCTTGCGGGTCGTGCGCGCTTCTGAAGCTTTATTGCGACTTTCAAGTGAAATCCTTCAGGCCTATACCAGCGCCAAGGTGCAGCGCGCTCAGCTTGATTTTGACGATCTCATCGAGAAGACCAATTGGCTGCTGGAAAAATCTGGCGGCGCGTCCTGGGTTTTGTTCAAACTCGACAGTGGCCTCGATCATATTCTGGTGGACGAAGCGCAAGATACCTCTCCGGCGCAATGGGCGCTGATTTCCAAACTGACCGAAGAATTCTTTGCCGGTAAAGGCACCCATGAAAACCAGCAAATCGATCGCACCATCTTTGCCGTGGGAGATGAAAAACAATCCATTTACAGTTTTCAGGGTGCCCAGCCAAAGCTGTTTGCGCAGATGCGGCAAACCATGGAACAACAAGCGCGAAACATCAATCACGACCTGCCGTTGATCCCTCTGACCTTGTCATTTCGCTCCACCCCGGCCGTTTTACAAGCCGTAGATGCGGTGTTTGCCGATCGCGATAATACACCTGGCATTACCTTTGGTGATCAGCAGATCCATCATGGGGCCATGCGCGAGGGGCAACCAGGGCTGGTTGAAATCTGGGATCTGGAACAGGCCGAAAAGGGCGAAAAATCCCCCGTCTGGAACCCGCTTGAAGATCTTGGCCGCAATGAAGACCCCAAAGAAAAACTCGCCGATAATATCGCCGTCACCATCAAGGACTGGCTTGATAATGGCGAGCTGTTGAAAGCTCAAAACCGCCCCATTGAGCCAGGCGATATTCTCATTCTGGTGCGCAAGCGCCACCCCTTTACGCAGCCAATGATCCGCGCCCTGAAGCGTCATGATATTCCCGTCGCCGGGGCCGACCGCATGAAGATTGCCGAACAGATCGCCGTTGAGGACCTGATGGCGCTGGGGGATTTTTTACTATTGCCCGAAGATGATCTATCTCTTGCGACCGTTCTTAAAAGCCCGATGTTTTGCCTTGATGATGACGATCTATTCTTGATCCGGCGCGATCCCTCTGATCTTGATCTCGTCTCCATCGGCAAGGATGGCGTTGAGCGGGTTAAAAACATACCGCTTTGGTGGGCGCTTAAAAAAGCTCATGACAAAGGCAAGTCGGAGCTTATTAGCGCTGCTTATGAGCAATTGGCGCGCTGGATGAAACGAGCTGACAAAGTGCCGCCCTATGAGCTTTTCGCGGGTATTCTTGATATCAACGGCATGCGCGAAAAACTTACCAGCCGTCTTGGTTCGGAAGCTGGCGATGCTATCAACGAGTTTTTGTCGATGGCTCTGGCCTTTGATGAGGGAGCGCCGCCCTCCTTGCAGGAATTTTTGAGCTCAACGCGTGACATGAACTCCGAGATCAAGCGCGACATGGAAAAAGGCATCAATGAGGTGCGCATCATGACGGTGCATGGGGCCAAGGGGCTGGAGGCGGAAATCGTTTTCATGCCCGACACCACGACCGCCAGCTCCAGCAATAAATCTGGCGCCGTACACGGGCTGCCAGCAAACGGACATCCAGCTGATACACCAGATCACCTGATCTGGGCCGTACCAGGGTCCAAAGACGTGGAGCAGATCAAGGCGATCCACGATCAACGCCTTGAAGCCGAAAAAGAAGAATATAACCGCTTGCTCTATGTTGCCATGACCAGAGCGCGAGACCGGCTCTATATCACCGGCCATCTGGGGCGCAACAAACTGTCAGATAATAGCTGGTACGCGCTGATAAAAACAGGACTGGAGGAGTTGGTCACCCAGACCAATGATGCCCGGGGCAATAAAATCTGGCGGCTTGAAACCGGTTTGAGTGCAAAAGCTGCAAGCGATGTTAAAACAGCGACGTCCAGCGAAGATGAACAGCAACCGCTGCCCGCATGGATGGAGCAGACGGCCGAAAAACCGCCCGCGAAAATTGCCACGGTGACCCCGTCAAATCTCATCCCATCTGAACTTGCTGATAGTCTTGCAGAAAATCTGCACGATGATGCTCTTGATCAAGAGCGTGACCGGCTGGCGCGCAATATGGGGAAATATCGCGGTATTCTGGTGCATGCCCTGTTGGAGCATTTACCTTCGCTATCGCCGGAGCTGTGGCAGGCTGGCGCGGAGCGCGTCCTTGATCGCAATGGCCGCGATTTAAGCGATGAACAACGAGCCGACATTATTACCGAAGCCATCCGCGTCCTCGAACATAAAGATTTTGCCGACCTGTTTGCAGCCAATTCCTCACCAGAATGTTCCTTTATCGCCTCTATCAATACGCTAAAGGCTACTGATCCCGGCCTGCGCATTTCGGGGCAGATCGATCGTTTGGTGGTCACAGAGCAAGAGGTCCTGATCGTGGATTATAAAACCAATCGCCATGTACCGTTGAGCGCCGATGAGATCCCCACAGCCTATATCGCCCAGCTTGCTGCCTATCGCTTGTCGGTACGCCCTTTATTTGGTGAAAAAACCATCCGGTGCGCCCTATTATGGACGAAACAGCCCTCATTGATGTGGCTGCCAGATACCCTGCTGGATCAATATGAAGCCCAACTACCTGATTTGGCCAAAATCAGCGTCTAGGTCATAAACTCATCAACGGTTTTGGACTGTGTTGACCTGATTTTTGTCAGTTTGAGTGGGAAATTTGTGCATTGGGCTTTCCCAATAATCAAATTTCTCGCTTGAAATGGCGACAATCAGGTCAATCTTCCAGATTT
>JAJRQA010000086.1 GCA_024280475.1 Alphaproteobacteria bacterium | reverse complement strand
TTTGTTGTAATGGGTGACAGGAATTCTTTCACGCGGCCATCTCTGAACGTGATCTTCCAGGCGATTGTGCCTTTTTCTTCATCGCGAAGAACGCGGACGCTACTACCAAGTGGAGCAAAGTCAGCATATCCACGAACGTCAATGGCGTTATGTGGGCAGGCCTTGACGCAGGAGTAACACTCCCAGCACATGTTAGGTTCAATATTGTATGCACGACGATAAGTCTTGTCGATATGCATAATATCAGACGGGCAGATGTCGACGCAATGACCGCAGCCGTCACATCTAGTCATATAAACGAAAGTAGGCATATTCGTTTCCTTAAATTGTTTGATCGAAACTTGCTGGTATCCAGAAGCTTTCGAATTGATTTCTCTAGTAGTGATTTGGCCGTTCGCGCTTGATACCAAGACCCATATCCATAGGGGCATCTTTCAACAGTTCCATAGAATGGCGCTCTTGTTGCTTGGGATCATCACGAGTAATTGTTGGCAAATTCTCGGCAGATCCATCCGCTTTGGTAATGCGTTTTTGATAGGCCGCAGCGGGTTTGAAAAACATATGGGCGAATTTCGACCACAGGACTCCACCGAACAAAATCGTTGAGGCAAGGATAAACAAGCCAAGGAACAAGAGATCCCATCCTGCCCGATTATAATGTTGCGTATAGGACCAGATCAGCCCGAAAGTTACCATCGCCAAAAGGGAGAGGATAAACATGTCAGCTTTAACGAGATGGTACCATGTGCGACCCTCAGCCGCGACATCTACTCTGATAAAGAACCAGAACCAGTAGCCGCCAAATGCAAGCATTAGCGCTCCCAGATGCCAAAGCATTGGCCAGATAGCAGGCGTTGAAGCTTTCGCGCCCGGAAAGAGGAATATCATGATCGCGGTTGTGGCCACGAAGAGCACAAAACCATACATGCTAAACAGATGAGAAAGTCTGCGTCGCTTGCTTGAGAACTCGGAGGAAGTCAAAACTTCACTCATGCCCGTCTGCGCGGCAATCACCAGCTTTTCGGAACTCTCAATTTTCCGGGTGGCATTTTTCTGCGCGTCCTCGGCATTTTTAAAGAACCACTTGGCACTTTTCTTGTGAAGCGTATCAATCACTGTACCGCCGATAACAAGAATCGCCATAGCGATGACGTAGCCCTGCTGGACATAGGCAGGTATTAACTCCGAAAGCTCGGAGAAGGGGTTGATCGTAAACATGAACTCAAGGTTCCTTCTTCTGTGATTATTTCAATGGCTACGCCAGTTGACGATAGTTCAAGTGCCACGAAAAAAACTTTATTGCAAGTCCACGGTTTGGACATGCAAGATTCAATTAATTCAGCTTTGTTTGTAAGATTTGTCAGCAATCCCAGGTCAGCATCTCAGCAGAATTCCCATGTCTCCAGAAAAATGCGAACGCCGTCCTCCCTGGCAAGCCAGATACAAATGCAAATGCAAATGCGCATATATTCTAAAATTCGAATGCACAAAGCAAAAGTACACCTAGCAAACAAACAGGCATATTACAAACCTGAAAATGATCAATAATGCAAATTCTATTGTCTGCGCAATAAATATGATTCCAAATAAATAAAACTCTGGCTATTATTCAATGGTATACGACAGTAGAGTCATTATATCTACTTAGTAAAATATCAGTAATGTAATCTCAAAACTATAATAACGAAGCAATTTCATGCACGCATATTTTCGCTCATTGCGACAGTTTGTCATATACAATGGAAGCATGAGCGGACCAATGGTATTGAACAAGCACCCACCCATCAAGTGAAGCTCAATGCTCGAATAACGTTCTGAAATTGATTTGTCAGCCCTGGAGCCAAAGCGCTACCGTTCGATGCTAATTTTTGCATTGCCAGTGCTGCTCATTCGGGCAAATCAACTCTCTGCAAGCGCTCCATTACATGAGAGTTATCGGCAAAAAGGGCAGCACGACCGGATGCATCTGTCATAGAGTTAATGGGTGCAAGTTCGAACGAATACTCTTCATATAACGCTCTGTTGGGACAACTTGCAATCTGCAGCCTTTAAAACCTACCGTTTTGGTAGGTGCAGCGCGCTGCATATATCGCCATATGGCCAAGCGTCAGAACCCAAACCATTGATAAAATCGACTGTCTAGTGGGCAGAAGACATTGTAGCGCGAAAGCGCACGAGAGCAGTCAGGAACAAAATTGTTCCAATAAACAACATAGCAGCCATCTGCGGCCAGACAATCGACAGGCCAGCACCGCGAAATAAAACCGCCTGGGCAAAACTTGTAAAATGAGTAGAGGGAGCGGCCTGCATTATGATCTGCAAAAATTGCGGCATACCCTCAAGAGGCGATGTTCCACCTGACAGCATATTCATCACAACGAAGAAGGGAATGGCCAACAAAGCGAATTGCGGCATTGATCTGGCAAAAGTTGACAAGACAATGCCAAGCGCCGTCATGGCATAAAGAAAAAGCGATGTTCCCAAGACAAACAAGGCGATTGAACCACTGATACTGACCGCCAGGACGCCCTGAACAACCGCATATAGCGACAAGATCACGGCAAGGATGATGGCCAATCCATTGGCCCATATTTTAGCCAGCATGATCTCACCGGGTGTCACGGGCATCACTAGCAAATGCTCGATAGTGCCGCGCTCACGTTCGCGGATAACGGCAGCTCCCGAAAGGATCAGGGACAGCATGGTGATATTCGAGACAATCTGCATGATCGACATGAACCAGCTGGAATCAAGATTGGGATTGAACTTCGTGCGCATGGTCAAGGTAACAGGTTGCGCGAGTTTCATGTCGGATCTGTTCAAAAACTCAACCAATTGCCGATTAATGATGGTTTGAATATATGCAGCGCCATTGCCCGCCAGCGTCATGGCGGTGGCATCGACATTAACTTGCAGGCGGGGCTGACGCGCCTTCAGTATATCAGCCTGAAAATTTGGCGGAATATCGATGACGAATGCAAATTGGCTGGCATCCATTACACGATCAATGTCGTCAAGTTCAAGTAGCACCGGAGGCTTGAAATAGGGTTTGAGAAAGGCCGCTCTGATTTGGCGCGATAGATCAGAGCGATCCTCATCGACCACCGCGATCGAGGCGTTGCGCAACTCTGTCTGTACGCCAGTGGCCACAATATAGATCGCAAAGGTGAAGGTGAAGAAGATCAAAAACACCAGTACCGGGTCCCGCCGTAAACTGTTGAGTTCCTTAACCCCAAGCCGAAAAATATTTTTGAGATGTCTTTGCATCACGCTTCCTGTTTTTTCAATAAGAGGGCCGCCAATGTCCAAAAGATCAGGCAAAATAGCGCCAGCCAGAGATAGCTTGGGTAAAGAGACGGGAAACCCAGTCCTTTATTGAACACGCCGCTTGTCACGTTCTGGAAGTAGAGCGCTGGGAAACTATGGCCAATGATCCACCCTCCCCCCTCAAGCGTTGAAACGGGATAGAGCATGCCTGAAAAATTCAGCGTCGGGATCATGACGATTATGGCTGAGCCAAAAATCGCGGCAAGTTGGCTCGAGACAAAAGAAGAAATAACCAGGCCAAGCGATGTGGCTGCTGTTGCAAACAAAACGGCTCCCACCATCAGGGCCATAAAACTGCCTGTCATCGGCACCGCAAAAAAACCTACATTCAAAATTACAAGGCTCAAAAAACTGACAATGGCGAGGGCTATATAGGGCAGCTGTTTGCCGATCAAAAACTCCAGCTTGCTGGCGGGGGAGGCATAAAGATTAGTGATCGATCCCAGCTCTTTTTCTCGTACCACACCCAGCGCCGTCAACATCGTCGAGAACATATAAATCAACAGCATGAGCACACCAGGAGAGATGGCATAAACACTTAAAAAGGCCTGATTATACCTAAAGCGCGTTTCAATCTGCGCAAGTTGCGAAACGGCCGGCCCACCGCTTTCGCGCCTGGAAAACTCCGCCAGATAGTTGGCGAGCACGCCTTGCACATACCCTCTGGATGTCTCGGCCTGAAAAGTCACCGCGCCATCAAACCAGGCGCCCACATCCGGGGACCGGCCAGAAAGCAAGTCGCGGCCAAAATCTGGCGGCACAACAAGTGCAAATTTAAGTTCACCGCTTTGCAACCGGCGGTCAAGTTCAGCGCGCGCATAGATTGGCAGCTTCAATTCAAAATAGCGGGAACTGGAAAAGTTTTCGAGGAATGACTGACTTTCTCGCGAGCGGTCTTGATCAAAAACCGCATAATCCAGTTTTTCCACGTCAAACGAAATACCGTTGGCCATGGCAATGGCCAGAATAATGGGGCCAAGCAAGGCAAATATAATGCGAATGGGATCGCGGGTCAGCTCCATCGCTTCGCGGCGCGTAAAGGCCCACATGCGCCTTGGGTCAAACAAACGAGATGAGGTCTTTTCAGGTGCCGTTTTGGCTTGAAGAGCTTCAACCTTTGGGATGTGCTTGCTCTCTTCAAGAGCATCCGCATTCACAGCCTCTTCCAGATAGCCGATGAACGCATCTTCAAGCGTTTTGGCTCTGCGCGAACGCCGCAACTCATCAGGCTCATCAATCGCCAGGATTTTGCCTGCGTGCATTAATGAAATCCGATCGCAACGTTCCGCTTCATTGATAAAGTGGGTTGAAATAAAAATGGTGACACCATCCCGGCGCGACAGCTCAATGAGCAGCCGCCAGAATTGATCCCGCGCAATGGGATCAACCCCTGAAGTGGGTTCATCAAGGATCAGTATTTCGGGCTTGTGGATCATGGCAACAGCAAGCTGCAATCTTTGACGCACACCAAGCGGCAAGCTGCCTGGCAAATCATCCGCCACATCTCCAAGGTCGAAATGTTCAATCATCTCGCCCACTCGCTGGCTTATTTCAGAGGTTGGAATGTCGAACAGGCGCGCATGCAGATCGAGGTTTTGACGAACACTCAGCTCACCATAAAGGGAGAAGGATTGCGACATGTAGCCCACGCGTCGGCGAGTCTCCATATCATTGGCATCCACAGGCTTGCCAAACAGCTTGGCGGTGCCCTCGCTTGGATCCAAAAGGCCCGTCAACATTTTCATAGTAGTAGTTTTGCCGCAACCATTTGAGCCAAGAAAGCCGAATATTTCGCCCCGTTCAATCTCGACGCTTACTTTATCGACAGCGGTAAAGTCGCCAAACTTCATGGTGAGATCACTGGCTTCAATCGCCAACTCACCATCATGGGTGCCCCTTGGCGGCAAAACCACAACTTCGTGCCCAGCGCGCTTTTCTTTTGGCAACAAAGAGATGAATGCCTCTTCGAGCGTTTTTTGCCCAGTCTGTTTTTTCAACTCGAAGGGCGTACCGGTCGAAAGAACCTTCCCGTCATCCATGGCGATCAGATAATCGAAACGCTCCGCCTCCTCCATATAGGCTGTCGCGGTTATGACACTCATGCCGGGGCGACGTTCTCGAATACGATCAATCAGCTCCCAAAACTGACGACGTGACAAGGGATCAACACCAGTTGTCGGTTCATCAAGGATCAGCAGGTCCGGGTCATGGATCAATGAGCAACACAGGGATAATTTCTGCTTCATGCCACCTGACAGCTTGCCAGCTGGGCGATGCCTGAAGGGGGACAGACCGGTGCTGTGCAATAAATCATCAATGCGCAAGGCGCGTTCATAAGCCGATTGACCGAACAAACGACCAAAAAAATCAACATTTTCCTGAACCGTGAGGGTTGGATAAAGATTATGCCCCAGCCCTTGAGGCATATAAGCAATCTGGGCGCACACCTCATTGCGATGGCGCTTCTCTGCGATGTCACTCCCAAGAACGGGAACACGGCCGCTTTGTATT
>JAJRQA010000085.1 GCA_024280475.1 Alphaproteobacteria bacterium | reverse complement strand
TCAGCTTTTTATGCCTGTCTGGCCATGAGCTTTGTGGCTCTCACCCAACATGTCATCAAAGGCATCTTCCGAGGAGAATGGGATCTATGGAGCAAGTTCATGCAAGGAGTTGCTGAATGGTATGACGGCATGGTATCTGGCGCTCGCAACATGATCTCCATTGGTATCGCGACTGCTGCTGCTGGCGTCATTGTTGGTGCCATCACACTAACTGGTGCTCATGGCATGGTTGGCGAAGTGGTTGAGTTCCTGTCAGGCGGCAATCTGCTGCTAATGCTGGTACTGGTTGCCATCATGAGCCTGATCCTTGGTATGGGTCTTCCGACCACTGCCAACTATCTGGTGGTCTCCAGTCTGATGGCCCCGGTCATTGTGGCACTTGGTGCCAAGTCAGGACTGATACTACCATTGGTCGCCGTGCATCTGTTCGTGTTCTACTTTGGCATCCTTGCAGATGACACACCGCCCGTGGGTCTGGCTGCTTACGCGGCTGCGGCAATCTCTGGAGGGGATCCGATCAAAACGGGTATTCAGGGCTTTGCTTACGATATCCGTACGGCACTCCTGCCCTTCTTGTTCCTGTTCAACACAGAGCTGCTATTGATGAATGTCAGCCCGTCAAAAGCAGTGCTGGTGTTTGTCATAGCAACCATAGCGATGATGCTGTTCGCGGCCGCGACGCAGGGCTGGTTCTTCACCAGAAACAGAATATGGGAGTCTGTCGCTCTGCTTTTGATCGCCTTCACATTGTTCAGACCTGGTTTCTGGCTCGACTATGTAGAACCTCCCTTCAATGTAAATCCGGGGGCAAATGCTATGAAAATCGCAGCTGGTCTGCCGGATGGGGCAACCATGAGAGTGAGGATTGTTGGACCTGATTTCGATGATATCGACAAGCAGAATAATACCAGTGTCATTCTCAAAATGGGCAAAAAAGGCAGCGCTGAAGATCGCTTCACCAAAGCTGGCCTCACTGTCCTGGAAGAAGATGGCAAAGTCAAAATCGATGGCCTGACCTGGGATAGCAAATTGAAGCATCTCGACAAGCTATTCACCATGGGCGAGGCCGACAAACCAATGTTTATTGACAAGGTCTTATTGAAAAATGACCGCATGCTCAAAGAAATGTTCTACATCCCAGCTCTTCTAGTGCTGAGCTTGATCATCTTCTTGCAACGTCGCCGACATGTCGATCTGACCGAAGAAGAAATCGCCGCCGCAAACTAGTCGCCGGCTGCTTCAAGAATACTGAAACGGGCGCTGTATGACTAGCATACAGCGCCCGTTCTTTTTGTCATCACTCGTCAAGCAGTTGCCGTCCAGACCATGCTCCCGCCTATCTGACACAAAAGGCGAGCGCATCAAATGCACCCGCCCCCTATCATTCAAATAGTCATTGCCAGTTCTCAGATTTACATTTTGACGATGATCTTGCCAAACACGTCGCGGTTTTCAAGGCGGATCAGCCCCTCTTCCACATCTTTCAACTCAAGCACGCTATCGATCACCGGCTTGACGCGCCCCGTCGCCATTTTTTCAAGGACGCTGGCCATATTGCCAAGCGTACAGCCAAAGCTGCCTAGCAGGTGTAATTGCTGCTGATAAAGCAGGTTGAGATTGATCTCACCCATCACACCCGTTGTCGAGCCACACGTCACCAGCTTGCCACCACGGCGCATGGACAACATGGACCCTTTGAACGTATCTGGTCCAATATGTTCGAACACCACATCTACGCCGCGCTTTTTGGTCAAGCGGCGAATGCGTCCTTCAAAGCGTTCATTTTTATAATTGATGAACTCGTCAGCTCCCAGTGCAACAGCCTTTTGACCTTTTTCATCTGAGCCAACCGTCGTATAGGCAATCGCTCCCACATCCTTGATGAGCTGAATGGCCGCCGATCCAATGCCGCTTCCCCCCGCTTGAACAAGAACCGTCTCACCAGCCTTTAGTTTGGCATTGTCAAACAGCATATGCTCGGGCGTTCCAAAGGTGATCCCTGCCAGCGCGGCAGATTCTGCTGGCAGACCATCTGGTGCTGGCACCGCCAGACGGGCTGGCACATTGATCAGTTCTTGAAAAAAGCCATGGGTGTGAAAACCATAAATAACCTGTTTGGCAGTGCAATGATTATCGCGCCCCTCAAGACAGGGGTCACAAGTGCCGCAAGTAATGGCTCCATAAATCGCCACGAGCTGGCCAACTTCAAGATCCTTGACATTATCCCCAACAGCAACAATTTCGCCCGCCCCTTCTGCGCCAGGGATCTGCTTGTCGGCACGCTTGGCAAAAGCCATACCGCGCCAGCTCCAAACATCGATATGATTGAGCGCCACCGCCTTCATGCGGATCTGAACGTCGTCAGGACCAGGCGCTGCGGGAGGCTCAATATCGCCAATCACCAATTCTCTGTCGGCCACGTTTTGCAATGCGAACATATTTCGATCCTTATATACTATGGCCCTTGCTGGGCATGTCCTCGCCGGACGGTCAGCTTATTCAGCTGGAACCAAAGGCGAGCCTTTGGAATCCATTTTGAAAATGGGGTTTGGGGACTGGTCCCCAAGACGCCAAGCCTCGCAGACAGAGAATGGGCGGCAAGCGCATCTCTATTATTTCCCTACAGGCGTCGCGGTTGAAAGCCCGCCATCGATTGGAATGACATTACCGGTAATATATCCCGCTTCATCGGACAGCAAAAAACTCACCAGCGCAGCGATCTCATCAGGACGCGCGAAGCGTTTGAGCGGGATCTGCGCTTCAGCTTTGGCTTTTTGCTCTGGATAGGCGGCCATCATTTCGGTGTCCACATAGCCCGGCGCGATGGTGTTGCAGGTAATGCCTTTGCGGGCGACTTCGGCGGACAATGTTTTCAGGAAACTCAGCATCGCGCCTTTACTGGCAGCATAGGTCGCGTTACCCGGCGTCCCCAATTGATGGGTAATGGAGCCAATGCCCACAATACGCCCCTCTTTGGCACGCAGCATCGGACGCACCGCCGATTTAATAATACGGGTCATGGACCAGAAATTAACCTGCATCAGCGTTTCGGCCTTGTCTTGATCGAGCATGGCAACAAGGGCATCATAGGGCATGCCGGCATTATGGACGATGCCGTAGCAAGGTTCACCAGCTGCCAGTTCCTCTGAAAATTCATCGACGGCGACGCGATCAGCCAAATCCACCTTTGTTGCTTCTATAGTTTGTTCAGGGTAAGCCGTTGTCAGCTCGCCGACCAGAGCCGCTGCCTCATTTTCAGAAGAACGGTAGGTAAACTGCACATCGAAACCGTTGGCCGCAACCGAACGCACAATCGCATCGCCAATACCGCGCCCACCGCCAGTGATCAGAACTTTTCTCTTACGCATAGTCATCTTCCTCTTTGCAATCACTCACGCGGCACGTCGTCATAGCGACATATGTCGGCTCATTCGTACTCTTGGCCGCTCGAGAACACGAGACAGGCATTTTGACCACCAAAACCAAAGCTGTTCGACAGGATTATATTCACATTTTTCTCGCGCGGCTTATTGGCGACTATATCAAGGTTAATTGCCGGATCCGGCGTTTCAAAATTCAGATTGGCGGGAATGACATTGTTCTTGATCGTCATCAATGAGATGACGGCTTCTACGGCTCCGGCCGCCAATAGTGTGTGACCCAGCTGCCCCTTGTTGGAGGCAACTGGAATATCCATAATGCGATCGCCAAACACCTCGTTCAAAGACAAGGCTTCCATCTTGTCATTTTCAGGTGTCGAGGTACCATGGGCATTGACGTGATCGACCTCATCAATGGAAATCCCGCCATCATTGAGCGTATTGACCATCGCGCCGATCATGGCGGACCCATCAGGCATGGAGCGGGTCCGATGGAAGGTGTCTGCCCGTTCGCCATAACCACGTACAACACCGAGAATTTTGGCTCCTCGTGCCTTGGCATGATCATAGTTTTCCAGCACCAATGCCGCCGCACCTTCCGCGATGACAAAACCAGCCCTGGTTTTGTCGAATGGCCGTGAAGCTTTTTCCGGGGGATCATTATGGGTCGATACTGCCGATAATAACGTAAAGCGCACCATGGCTTCTTGATGCACGGTGGCATCGGTTCCGATACAAAGCGCCGCTTTCTCGCCCCGCCGGATAGCCTCGACACCAAGGCCTATGGCTGTGGCACCAGAGGCGCAGGCGGTGCAGACATTCAGCGGCACACCTTTCGTTCCAAATCGCGCAGCAACAAGAGTGGGAATATGGTCACCAAGCAAC
>JAJRQA010000084.1 GCA_024280475.1 Alphaproteobacteria bacterium | reverse complement strand
TGCTAAAAGACAAAGACCTCAAAAACCCGTGGCGCAAGCACGGCAATATCCCGCTTTAATCTGCAATAGCAAGCAAGGCCATCAAATATGTTCGATAAAATTCTGATTGCCAATCGCGGGGAAATAGCCTGCCGAGTAATCAAGAGTGCCCAAAAAATGGGTATCAAAACGGTGGCTGTTTATTCTGACGCCGACAAAAATGCCGTGCATGTCGATATGGCTGACGAAGCCGTCTACATTGGCCCGCCACCAGCCGCGCAAAGCTATCTTCTGGCCGATAAAATCATTGCCGCCTGCAAGGAAACAGGGGCGCAGGCCGTTCATCCTGGCTATGGGTTTTTGTCTGAAAATGTCACTTTTTACAAAGCACTTAAAAAACAAAACATCGCCTTTATCGGCCCAGGTGAATTGGCCATTGCCAGCATGGGCGATAAAATGGCTTCCAAAAAGCTGGCGATGGAAGCGGGCGTTAATGTCGTACCGGGGCATGATGAATTGATCGAGGACGTCAAGCACGCGGTCAAGGTCGCCGAGCAAATCGGCTATCCCGTCATGATCAAGGCGTCAGCTGGCGGGGGCGGCAAAGGCATGCGCGTCGCCCACAATGAAAAAGAATGTAAAAGTGGCTTTGAACGCGCCAAAAATGAAGCCCTCTCAAGCTTTGGCGATGACCGTATCCTGATGGAAAAATTCATTGAACAGCCGCGCCATATCGAAATCCAGATCATTGCTGACAGCCACGGCAATGTGATCTATCTACACGAGCGCGAATGTTCCATCCAGCGCAGACACCAGAAAATCGTCGAAGAAGCGCCATCCCCGTTTCTTGACAAAAGCACGCGCAAATCAATGGGTGAACAAGCTGTTGCCCTTGCCAAGGCGGTAAATTATCGCTCTGCTGGCACAGTAGAATTCATCGTTGATGCCAAGCACAATTTCTATTTCCTGGAGATGAACACGCGCTTGCAAGTAGAACATCCCGTCACAGAGATGATCACCGGTCTTGATCTTGTTGAATTGATGATCTTGGTTGCCGCAGGTGAAAAACTGCCACTTGCTCAAAAAGACGTGGAACTGAATGGCTGGTCGATTGAAACCCGCATTTATGCCGAAGATCCCTCACGCGGATTTTTGCCAAGCATCGGCCGCCTCACAAGCTATCTGCCTCCTGCAACCAACGATCATGTGCGGGTTGATAGCGGCGTCATTGAGGGCGGGGAAGTATCGATCCATTATGATCCAATGATCGCCAAACTGATCACTCATGGTGAAGATCGCGCGCAAGCCATCGACCATATGCGCACCGCACTGGATGGCTTTCATATTCGCGGCATCAAACACAATATCAGTTTTCTCAATCACATCATCGCTCACCCGCGCTTTCAATCGGGAGATATTACGACCAATTTTATTGCCGAGGAATATCCAGATGGCTTTAGTCCCCTTGATAACAGCAAAAGCGACCTGGCCTCCGCGCTGGTTATCGCAGCGGCCATGCACAATATTCACAAAATACGCGCCAACCAGTTAAGCGGTCAGTTCACAGGCACAGTCCGCGAGCGCGACGATAACTGGGTGATGATCCACAATGGAATGGAACACAAAATACGTGTTGAACTCGAAGCTGGCAGCCATTTCGTTCATTTCGACGGCAAGGATTATCAGGTTTCGACTGATTGGCAATTCGGCCAGCCTTTGTTTCACTGCTCCATCAATAATAAGCCCATGACCTTTCAAGTGGAGCGCTCTGGCGTCTGGTATCATATTTTGCATGGCGGCGTGCAACATGATGTATTGGCGCTGACTAATTTTGCTGCGCAGCTTTATCGGCACATGCCCGAACCCAACGAAAGCGATAGCGGTAAATTCCATCTGTCTCCCATGCCCGGACTAATCATCAAGCTTTGTGTGACGCAAGGACAAGAGGTCAAGGCAGGAGAAGAACTGGCAGTGATCGAGGCCATGAAAATGGAAAACGTACTGACCGCCGAACGCGACACTACCATTGCCAAAATACTCGTTGATCTCAATGAGAGCGTCGCGGTCGACCAGCCCCTTATCGAATTTGAATGAGATCCTATGGAACCTCTTGCAAATGATATTTTGAGCGGCAACAGGCGGGCGCTCTCAAAGGCCATCACGCTTGTTGAATCGACCCGCGCAGACCATCGCCAGCAGGCTGATGAGCTTTTGTCCGCCCTGATGCCTCACACAGGCAACTCCTTTCGTATCGGCATCACAGGATCGCCGGGCGTCGGCAAATCGACCTTTATCGAAGCGATTGGCGAGACCATCATTGCGCGCGGCCAAAAACTTGCCGTGCTGGCCATCGACCCCTCTTCAGCCCGCTCTGGAGGCTCGATCCTTGGCGATAAAACCCGTATGGAAACCCTGACCCAAAACGAGCATGCCTTTATCCGGCCAACGCCCGCAGGCCAAACCCTTGGCGGCGTGGCCCGGCGCAGTTTTGAAACCATGTTATTGTGCGAGGCGGCAGGGTTTGATGTCGTGATGGTGGAGACCGTTGGCGTTGGGCAATCGGAAACACGAGTTGCCGACATGACCGATATGTTCTTGTTGCTGCTATCGCCTGGTGGCGGCGACGAGTTGCAAGGGATCAAGCGCGGCATCATGGAACTGGCCGATCTGCTGATCGTCAACAAAGCCGACGGCACGCAAGAAACGCTGGCAAAAAAAACCGCCTGTGATTATCGCAATGCCCTCAAGCTGTTGCGCCCTCGCCATGCCGGATGGACACCGCCGGTTGCAACATGTTCGGCGCTTGAGGGAGCTGGCATTACCGATCTGTGGAATACCATATCGAAATATCGCCAGTTTCTAAACACTAATGATGTGCTTGATCCGCAAAGGCGCGCCCAAATGCGCGCCTGGATGTGGTCGCAAATAAGCGAGGGACTAATCGAGGCCCTGCACAAGGAAAAGACCATGGCACGCCTCATCAGCGAGACCGAGAAAGCCGTCTATGAAGGACGCCTGCCAGCCTCAACTGGCGCCAACACGCTCATACAAACCTTTCTCACAGGCAAACAAGGAGATCCCAAATGATTGGCAAGCTCAACCATGTAGCGATCGTCGTCCCCGACCTCACAGCCGCCGCCTCGCTTTATCGCGATACGCTGGGCGCCAAGGTCTCAAGCCCAACGGACGTGCCAGAACACGGCGTCACCACCATTTTTGTCGAGCTACCCAATACCAAGATCGAGCTGTTGCACCCGCTTGGCGATCAGTCACCCATCGCTAAATTTCTCGCCAAAAACCCGGCTGGGGGCATGCATCATCTGTGCTATGAAGTAGCAGACATCAAAGCTGCTGCTGCCAAGCTAACCGCTTCTGGTGCCCGTGCCCTTGGCGACATCAAAACAGGGGCGCACGGCAAACCCGTATTGTTCCTGCATCCCAAGGACTTTTGCGGTATACTGATTGAGCTAGAAGAGGTTTAGTCGCTCTGGCAGACCTCACAGGTTTGCAACAGCCTACAGAGGGAACTGGCTCAAAAACTTTTTCTCGCCGCTCTTTGAAAACGCGATGATGCGAGACCCCTCCCGCCTTTTTGTCCAGCCAATCTTGTTAAAATGATCGAGAAAAGCAGTGCCTAAAGACCCAGCAAGATGGGTTTTTCGCACACTCCAGTCCAGGCAGGATTTACATAAAGGGCGACGAGCAGATCCAAGCGCCTTCACGTCTATTCCAAACTCGCAAACGAATAGATGTCCAGCGCTTGTCAAACACAGCTCATCACCCTTGGCGCGAAGAAACTGTTGCGCCACCAGGCTATCAAACAATTGCACGCCCATTTCTCCAGCCAGATGATTATAACAAACGCGGGCCTTGCGCAGCATCGGGTCCTTTGGACCTGTGCGCATCCGCATATGCCCCCGTTTTGCCGCCAGCCCCATCAAAGCTTCCAGAACAGAGCTGACATCATCATCTGAAAGCGCAAAATAGCGATGACGCCCCTGGCGACGCTGGCGCAACAAACCAGCTTCCAACAATTTCTTAAGATGCGAACTCGCTGTGGAACCGGTAACACCGGCCACAAGCGCCAGCTCAGAGGCCGTTAATGCCTTACCGCTCATCAAGGCGCTTAGCATATTGGCGCGGGCCGGATCACCAATCAGCGATCCCAGCAATGCGATGTCCGGTCCTTCCTTCATAGTTCGATCCTAATCGAACTATTTATGCTTGGCAATGTGCCATGATGATGATGTCATATAAGGAGACCAACATGATTACCTGCTTTATCCGCTATCATATCGACCCGACAAAAAAGCCTCAGTTCATTGAATATGCCAAAAACTGGGGTCAAGCGATCCCCCGTTGCGGCGGCGATCTCATTGGATATTATGCCCCTCACGAGGGATCGACGACCCTGGCTTACGGTGTCTATAATATCGAAAATCTTGCCGCCTATGAGGACTATCGCGCCCGCTTGTCCGCCGACCCGCTAGGGCGCGAAAACTATGAATTCGCCCAGCGCGACAAATTCATACTGCGCGAAGATCGGACATTTTTAAAACTGGCCTCCTCGCCAGTTCGCATTGGAGACAAATCATGATCGCCGTTATTTTTGAAGTTGAACCGCACCCCGAACACAAACAGCAATATCTCGACATCGCCGCCAGCCTGCGCCCGCTGCTCGAAGATATTGATGGTTTCATCTCCATCGAGCGCTTTCAAAGTCTCAGCGACAAAAACAAGATCCTGTCCCTGTCGTTCTTTCGCGACGAACAAGCGATCAAAGACTGGCGAACCCTGCAATCGCACCGCGAAGCGCAAAGCAAGGGCCGCGAAAACATTTTTAGAAATTACCACATCCGCATCGCCAGCGTCATGCGTGATTATAGTCTAAATGAACGCGATGAAGCACCGGGCGATAGTAAGGAAATACATGAGGGGTAGCTGAAACAATGACCTCGCCGGTCGGCGTCCTTCGCGGACGGCGCCAAAGGCAAGCCCTTGGAACCCATTTTGAGATGAATATTTCTAAATATCGAGGCTGAAGTTGAATCCAATGCCGGACGGGGTATTTACCCCTTTCTCAGATTTTAATGCTCACCTCAAGGTAACCATGGATATACAGGCAAGCTTACAAATCCGATTTGGCCAAGACACAGCTTTCATACTTCTTGCTCGATTTCTTATAATATTTACCTAGCCCATACTGACTTTTAACATATTCCCAACTTTCGATAGAACTATACAAATAGTAATCGCCATCAGGTTTAAAGACAATAAAACCATCCCAGTCTCGGCATATTCGATAAACCTTCCCATTCCGATCTTTGTAATAATGTATCGCCCCTGCAAGCGCTGCCTGAGTAGCGAAGAATGATAGTAGCAATATAGCTGCGAGCTTAAATGAACTGGTTATTCTCATACAACTCTCCCAATCTAATAAATAATAAATGAGCTAGCACATTAATAAATGCTACTTATCCTGTTGTCTCAGGTCAACTTGTTTGAGCTTTTTAAAGTTTGCCTTTGCTAAACAGATATCCAGCGCGGATAGAGGCAACAATAAGCTAAACAACACTATTTAAGGGTTTGGAGACTAGTTGTATTCTTCAAATAGCAAAGCGGTAGGACAACCAAGAACTCCGCGAGGACATTCCTCTTTCAGCCCCTAATGCACAAAGCCGATATTGGAGAAACTGCCCGGTTTGGTTTTGGAGATTTCGCTCAAGAGGTCGATGACCTCCAGGGGTTTGTCCATAATGCCCAACACTCTTGCCTGACGCCGCGCTTGCGCAAAATCGCCGGGAGTGAGGTTTTTGAAGGTCATGCCTTCGCCGGGCACTGCTTTGAAGCCAAAAAACACTTTATAGGCGTGGGGCAGCTCAACCTTGCCAAGGAAATTATATTTCACGTGGAAGGTGAAGCGGCGCATGGAGGCGCGGTCAAAGCGGTCCATCAGATTGGTGGTGCAGATGATCGGAAAGGGATGATCTTCCATCCAGGTCAGCATCTCGTTGACCTGCGAAATTTCCCATGAGCGCACGGCATCGCGGCGATCAAACAAAAAGGTTTCGGCTTCATCAAATATCAGCATGGCCTTTTGGTCGCGCGACTGCTCGAAAGCATCGGCAATATGTTTTTCGCTTTCGCCAACAAAGGCACCCAATATATCAGAAGCCCGCTTGTGAATAACTTCAAGCCCCAAATGATTGGCGAGATAGCGACCATAGGCTGATTTGCCGGTGCCGGGCGGGCCGGACAACAAGAGCGAAAAGTCGAGCGTACCGATTTCGCTTAAACGATCCGTGAGACCGGCCAGATCTGGTTTGGCGCGGGTAAGCTTTGGATCAAATTCGGGCAAGGCGGTGGTTTTCTTGGCACGATTGCCAGAGATCGCACGCACGATACCGCCAGCTGCCCGCTCCACGGCCTCACGACCACCACCCGAAAATTTCGCGGCTTTGAGTGCATTTTCAAGCACTGCTGGCGTCGCATCAATCTGGCGCGACAATTGTTCGACATCCTCATCCGACAAACCCACTTTAATACGCTCATCAAGACGGCGTAAAATATGAGCGCGTTGGCTGGCCGGGGGTTGTTTCAGCTCGATGGCCAGGGTCATGCGGCGCAGGACGGCCGGATCAACCTCACCAATATGATTGGAAGTCCACAAAACCGGCACCGGATTATTTTCAAGGATGCGATTGAGATAGAGTTTGGAGCCGCCGCGCTTGATTAGCTGCCATGCCACATCTTCCATTTCGTCAAACAACACGGCGGTGCCGCGCGCTCCAGCCAGCAAGCGTAACGCAAACACCAGATCCGAGAGACGCTCCGATCGATTAGACTCGCCGTCCGCGGACGCGCTGACTTCACCGGCCGCATAAAGAGACAGCTTGGCTGTTTGTGCCGCCATTTTAGTCAGCTCGGTTTTGCCAGACCCTGCCGGGCCATAAATCAAAATATTAACGCCTTTGGCGCGGCTTTTGGCAGCGCCTTTCAAAACTCCAGCGATGAGATCACGGTCTGTCGCAATATGATTATAGTCTGACATTTCAAGGCTGGATGACAGGGACGAGCCTAGCAGCATTTGCCGCATTTCCTTGAATCCGCTATAATTTTGATCAAGGCACAGATCAATGCGCCACGGCACGGCGTAGCGCCCGGTTGTTCCAGCCAGCTGCTCGCCGTGATCCTTGATCTGCAACAGCCCGGTTGAAACGATATCGCCAAGCGGTGACATCAACCGCTCAATAGTGCGGCTGTCTTCACCGGTCAAAAGCGCTGCCGTACGAGACAAGGGGCCAGCGACCTCGGTTGCTGCATCGCACAGATATTCCACCTGCTCAAAACGCGTATAGCAAGCAATAAGGGTGGCAATATTGGCTGCAGATGGCGGCAGATTGAGCGCTTTCACCAGCATTTTGACATTTTTGGTCAAAGGCTGGGGTTCGGGCGTCTCCAAGGCAGCTTTTTTCAACATAGCCAAAATAGCTTCGCGATGAAGGCCATATTCGCGCTCTAGCTCGGCGACGCGAAATTTGGGCGAATACATGTTGCCAATGGCCTTGTTTAGAGGCTTTGGCATTTGGAAATTAAGGCTGTCGCCTCGCTCTTTCAGCCAGCCAAGCATATGCCTTGAAGCCCGCAAAGGCAGGTCACCACGGTTCAAAATACGCAAAATATAGCGGGCAACAAGGCCGCGTTCGATATCACTGACAGACATAAAATTCTTTACTGATTGGCATTTGCACTTCGGGTTTTTCCCCAGCATATCAATAAACGGGCAGATTGGGGAAGCATTAGCTGAGATGGCTTGGAAAATGGTTATTCGGTTTGGTAACTATGGGCGAAAACTGGGGCAAAACGAGGACAATTAATCCTTACTAGAAAAAAACACGTTCAATGGTCCAATAGCCGCCGACAAGGGCAATAGCCGCCGAAACGGGCCAGACTATACGCTGGCGATACCACGACTTATTGCGGAACCACAAGCCAGTGAGCAAAAAGGCCAAGGCAATCACCGACAGCTGGCCAAGCTCAATACCCACATTAAAGGCAATCAGCCCGGTGACAAAATCGGCGCGCGGCAGACCTATTTCCGTCAACATGCTGGCAAACCCCAACCCGTGCAACAGGCCAAACAGGAAAACAATCAACGGTCGCCAGACGTGCAACTTGTTGGTAACCAGGTTTTCCACCGCCACATAGACAATGGAAATAGCAATCAGCGGCTCAACAATTGCTGGCGCTATATTGATGATGCCATAGAGTCCCAGCCCCAGAGTGATGGAGTGAGCCAGCGTAAAGGCGGTAATTTGCACCAGCAGGGGGCGCAAACTGGTGTTCAGCAGGTAAAGCCCCAGTACGAACAGGATATGATCCAGCCCCTTGGGAAATATATGCTCAAAACCAAGCCCGACATAATCGCTAAAGGTTCGCCAAAATGATGTTTCAACGACACCCGCCAGCGGAATAGCCTCG
>JAJRQA010000083.1 GCA_024280475.1 Alphaproteobacteria bacterium | reverse complement strand
GCATTCATTTGCACCACAACTTATAACCCCGCCTTTTATGGCGGGGTTTTTTTCATGACACCAGATCAGTATAAAAATGCAAGCGCACAAGGGGGGTGCTGTATCAAATCTTGAGTGTTCAGGTTTGTGGAAAAGTAAAATGGAAAAAATAAAAAAGGACAGGGGTCGCGGTTCCCTGTCCTTTTTATTAGATATCATGCGCGGGTGGGTATTCTAATTTATATGCCACTACATGAACAATTCAATACGAACTCTTGATCAAGTCCCAAAAGACTATCTCAAACACAACCTACTACACTTAAAATACGCGGACTACATAAGCACAACAGTTTTACGTTACGTACTGATGGGTACAAATACCACTCTGTTTACTCAGGCTGTTCGGAATAAAATACGCACAAAACAGCCGTTACATTTACATACGCGATTTACAATTTTACACAACAATTTGATACTGATACGCGGTACTGGGCTTTTCATGGCGTGCACATCCATGAAAATATTCAGCGATATGAATGAAATTGCGGATATCATTCTAAAGCCAAATAATCGCTAAAGTTCGGTTTCATGCCTACGATTTACTCGATTAATATGCATTACACAGCGTGAGTAGAACCTTTTCAACAGGTTCTATAATAAACGAAAATTTCAATTTTTCCAGCACGAATCGAAAACAGCATACTGATTAAGCCTGACTTTCTTCCTTATCAACAGGGTCCTGTGGATTATTCTCTTCTTTGGGAGCCGGTTTGAAATTAGGATTGAGTTCTTGATCATCATCCATAATGGCGCGCCAGGCTGCTCCATCAAGATCGTCATATTGTCCTGACTTCAAAGTCCACATAAAAGCCATGAGACCAATAAATCCAAGAAGAAGTGCCAGTGGTAGCAGTACATATACGAAATCCATTATTGTCCCTTTCGTATCAGTTGGGCGCGAAGTGCATTGAGTGTGACGACGATGGACGAACCAGACATGAACAAGGCGGCAAGTAAAGGCGTCACATAGCCCAATACGGCCAGCGGTATGGCAACAATATTATAAAGTGCCGCGAAATAGAAGTTTTGGACGATTAATTTTCTTGCCTTGCGGGAAATTGTGATGAGCTCAAGCAAAGGTCGGAGCCGATTGCCAACGATCACGATATCTGCCGACCCTTGCGTAATATCGAGCGCGCTGGCGGGGGCAACTGATACATTGGCCGCTTGCAGGGCGGCTGCATCATTTAGACCATCCCCGATCATCATGACATGGGCACCAGCTGCACGAAGGCTTTCAATATGTGCGATCTTGTCCTTGGGTTTGACTTGCGACCTGAACGTCTCGATGCCGAGTGTTTGAGCGGCTTTGGCAACAGCGCCGTGTTTGTCTCCTGACAAAATTTCTATCTTGAAGCCAAGAGTGCGCAAGGAGCGAATGGTGTCGAGCGCGTCTTCTTTGAGATCTTGATGGAATTGAAATTGCACCAGTTGTTCGTCGTTGCGGCGAAACCATAGTTCTGAACGTAGTCCATGAGGGTTGGGGGAGGGCGATTGCTCGCTGGTGTGGCCCAGGCAGAACTCGTGTGAGCCAAGTCTCAATTGTTGATCGCCAAGTTGCCCTATGACCCCGCTGCCGGCAATCTCCTGGACGTTCGGAATGAGCGCGGATTGTTTGGCATGGGGAGCGATAGCACGGGCCAGTATGTGATGACTGGAGCGGGCGAGCCGCGCGGCATCACGCAGATCGTCATCACTGATGTCTTTGAGGTTGAGAATGGCCGGGTCAGGTTCGGTCAAGGTCCCCGTCTTGTCAAAGACAATGGTGTCGATCAGCGCCAGGCGTTCAAGCGCATCTCCCGCATTGACGAGAATGCCGCGACGAAATAGAGCTCCTGTTGCCACAACCTGCACGACCGGCACCGCCAGGCCGAGGGCGCAGGGGCAGGTAATGATCAATACAGCAATAGCTGCTAGCAAGGAGGGCTGCCAACCATTTGACAGCATCAGCCAGCCAAGTAGCGTAAAAAGTGCCACAAGATGCACAACGGGGGCGTAGAGTGAGGCAGCCTTATCGGCAAGACGCACATATTTACCTCGTTTTTGCATGGCCTTGTCCATGAGGGTGCTGATTTCCGCCAACAGGGTATTGTTTCCCGCGGCCTCAGCGGTCACATGCAACGGAGCCCCCAGATTAAGGGTGCCGGCATAGACCTTGTCGCCAATGGTTTTTGTGCTCGGCGTACTTTCCCCGGTAATCAAACTGGTATCAAGTTCGCTCGCACCTTGTGATATGACCCCATCAACTCCGATACGAACCCCCATTGGCACAAGGATGCGATCTCCTGGTTGAATGAGGGAAACGGGGCATTCTTGCGTGGTATTGTCGTGCGCTATTCTCGTGACCGTTGGCTTTTGCAACGCCATGAGGTTTTGCCCCAGATCTCTTGTCTTGTTGCGGGCGCGTAGATCGAGATAGCGACCGATCAACAAAAAGAACAACAACATGACTGCCGAATCGAAATAGGTATCGGGCTGGTGGGAAATCGTCTGTGCAAGCGACATGGCAAGCGCTAGAATGACCGCCAGCGAGATGGGTACATCCATGTTGAGATGACGCCCCTTGAGGGCTGCAAAGGCACTTAAGAAAAAGGGTTGCCCGGCGTAGGTGACTGCGGGTAGGGCAATCATGGCCGATATCCAGTGGAATAGATCGCGTATCGAACTCTCCATGCCTGAGCTGTTACCAGACCAGACAGCAACGGACATCATCATGATATTGGCAGAGGCAAAACCAGCAACAGCCATGGCGCGCAAAAGATGTTTCTCGGCACGTGCTTGCGCCAGTCCAGCTGTGCTTAGCTCAAAGGGGCGGCCTTTATAGCCCAAGAGATCCAGCTTGCCGATTATGGCTTCAAGATTGGGGACGCTATCACGCCCTTCGATCGTCAGCCTGTGGGTTGTGTAATTGAGTGCGACCTCGGCAACACCTGGCATATTGCCGATGCCCTGCTCAATGGTTGTCATGCAGGCAGGACAGGTGATGCCATCGACCGCGAGATCAAGTCGGCGTTTGTCAGTTTGCTGCTTTGCAGTAGACGGCGATTGTTCGGCAATGCTGCGTTTTTGCGTCGAGGGGATCATTTTAGATAGAGTTCATTTTTTGATCGGTAGAGAATTGTTTTGCCCTGGACAGCTGTTACAAACAAATACCATTTGCCAAGGGGGATTTTTTCTATCTGCCCGGCGTAAACTCCAAGACTGGTTTCCTTGAGCGGAAATGCCTTGTCGATCCCTTCATGGGTCGGGCGCTTCAATTCAACAGACATGGCCAAACCACTCAGATTTTCTCCTGCTTTGTCTTTGGGTGTTGCTGTGAGCATTAGTTGGCCATTGGCATCTGTTTTTTTTACCAATGTCATTGTCCAGCCACGGGTGTTTTGGGCTTCTGAACTGGATAATTGCTGATTATATTTCAGTCCCTTGCGATAGGCATCATGGGTCTCAAGGCCAGTCCAGCTTGATTGCGAGAGATAGATCAGGCGGGCGTTGACAGCGAATATTATCCCGAAAAACGCGACGAAGAGAAAGAGAACATGTTTGCCGGTGAGCTCTTTGATCATTGTTGGTTCCTGTTTATACTTTTGGAGCATTGTGGTCGTGTAGCCTGATAACACGAGAGGCGCTGTTCTAAGGGTGCCCTGGAGGGGAAATATTAATTTCGCCCCCCCAAATGAGATCAAGCTGGTTACCTGTTTGTGCAATATTAGCCTATTTTCCGGGGCCTTTGAAGAAATCACTTCTTGAGAGGCGTTCACCTGTTTCAAGATCCTTGGCTGTAAATAGCAAAGGTTCTGACTTTGGAATTGCACTACTAGCGGGCAAGACAACTTGGACACGCAGCTCGCGGGTCGTATCCGGGCCGACATCGACAATAAAAGAGCCGCTGTTTGTCTTCTTGAAGACAAACACTCCTTCAGAGACCTTGGAGATGAAAGCGCCTTGCACGCCGGATACATTAAGCGTGAAGCGGCGAGTTTTACGCTCCATATTGAGCATACGGATTGTAAAACCGTTGCGGACCGAGCCATCTCCTTCTTCGACATAAAGTGGATTTCGATCATGCAGGACATTGATGCCTGTTACGGTGCGGGTAGCCAGAGACCAGCCCATCAGAGCGATCGATATGAGCATGGCAAACAGATAAACTAATGTGCGTGGGCGCACCGGCTTAAAGCTATTGGCCTCGCCTTTCATGCGGCGTTCAATATTGAGATCCGTATCAAAGGCAATCAGCCCTTTGGGGCGTCCCACCTTGGTCATAATATTGTCGCAAGCGTCGATACACAGCCCGCAATTGATGCAAGACAATTGCATGCCAAGGCGAATGTCGGTGCCTGTTGGGCATACCCAGACACATTGGTTACACTCTATACAGTCGCCTGTAGCCTGCCCGGCTGACGCTAGTTTTACAGATTTTTTTACCGAATTTCGTGGTTCGCCGCGATCATAACGATAGGTGACGTTGAGCGCTTCAGGATCGGTTAGTGCCGCTTGAATACGTGGCCAGGGGCACATATAAATGCAGACTTGTTCACGTGCGATCCCGGCCATCAGATAGGTTATGCCAGCAAAGATACTGATCCAGATCCAGGCTCCCAGATGTTCCGGGGCACTGGGGACTTGAAACGTCAGTATATGGGTGAAGAAGATTGCCACATCATTTGTAAGACCGCGAACCAGCTCATAGGCATCAGCAAAATAAAGCACGAGCACGCCGCCCGTCCACCAGGCGATGACCATCCAGGCAGAATGTTTGATAAATCTTTTGGTAAATTTGCCAAGCGACATCGGTGCTTTATCAAGAGCAATACGTTCGCGGCGGTCGCCCTCAATCCAACGCTCGACGGTAACGAACATATCGGTCCAGATGGTTTGTGGACACCACCAGCCACACCATACTCGTCCCGCAACCGCTGTTGTCAAAAACAAAAGCAGGGATGCGACCATCAAAATGCCAGTGAAATAATAGACTTCCTGCGGCCAGATTTCGATCGGCCCAAAGTAAAAGCGTCGATTGGGGATATCAAACAGGATCATTTGATTGGGCGCATCGGAACCGCGGTCCCAGCGAAGGAAGGGAGCAATATAATATGCTGCGAGCATATTGATCAAAAAGAACCACTTGATTTTCCTGAACAGCCCGGAAACCTTCAGTGGATGAATTTTCTCATGTTCGGCAAACAGGCTTTTTGATTCTGTCTGCTGAGCAGTGGTATCGCTCATATTGTGACCCTTCCCTAAAAAGTTCTATACGCGACATATCATTATATATCGCGTATAGCTGGGGTCTTGCAATCGGGGTATCTGCGTCTTATTGACCACCACCCCGACTATGCACATAAACGGCAACGGCTTTGATCTGGGCAGGGGTCAAACGAGCATCCCACGCTGGCATTTCGGCCTTGCGACCATGAGTAATAGTAGTGATGACCTTTTCAGCACTACCACCAAACAACCAGATCTTGTCAGCCAGATTTGGAGCGCCGGGAATTTCAGAGACGCCTTTGCCATCGTCTCCATGACAGGCATTGCACGCGGCTTCTTCCAGATAGATTTGCTTGCCTTTGGCCAAATCTGCGCCCGCGATGGAGCCGCCAGAAAAGGAGAGAACATAGCCGGCTACATTTTTGATCTGATCGGCATTTAGTGTTTCGTCATCGCCATAGGCGGCCATTGTATTGGTTCGTTCGTCATCATGGCCAGAGCGAATTCCGACCCGTACTGTTTCAACGATATCTTCCAGTTTGCCGCCATAGAGCCAATCATTGTCCGTCAGATTGGGATAGCCCGAGCCTGGGAAAACACCGTTTGCGCCAGTGCCGTGGCAGGCAACGCAGTTGTCGCCATAGACAGCTTTACCAGCTTTTTCCGCAAATTTTGAAAGCGCCGCATCGCTACGTAGATCTGCAAGAGAGGCTTTTTCAAGTTTGGAAAATTGTGGGCCCATGGCGATTTTTGCAGCATCGAGTGCTTTGTGAACGTCACCGCGGCTGGTCCAGTTTGAATAAGTCGGGAGGACTTTTGTACCCATAAACCAGTGTGAATAGACGAATGAATAGCCAATTGCCCAGACAATTGTTATCCAAAGTACCCATAGCCACCAGACAGGAAGCGGCGTGTTAAGTTCTTTGAGATCTCCATCCCAGGCATGACCCGTGGTCTCCGTGCCGGTGATATGATCTATTTC
>JAJRQA010000082.1 GCA_024280475.1 Alphaproteobacteria bacterium | reverse complement strand
TCTCCTGCGCCTTTGCCTATGACGCCCACGCTTCGGAACTCAGCCGCCTTGGCCCGCTACCCATTCTCAAAGCCAAGATGAACCCCGATCTGCACATGGCGGGCGAACTGAAAAACACAGGCAAGGGTAATCTGTTCGTCATCTTCGGCGAGCCCGATATCGACATCATCCCGCAAGGCGATGAAAAACTCACCATCAAGATCAACGGTGTCGATGTGTTCGATCCCAATACCGGCAAAATCCGCTCCAACGACACTGACGGCATCGCCGCCTGGTTCATCGACACTGACTATAATGAAGAAAGCTTCTTTGTTCGCCACGCTTATTTCCTGGGGAGCAGTGATCCCTATAAAAGCCTCAAGACGGCTTTGAAGGCCGAGATCGACAAGGAAGCCTGGGAGACACTCTACCGCGACACCTCCCGCCCGTTCCCGCGCCCGCGTTCTGGCCGTATCGCCGTCAAAGTCATCAACCACTTCGGCGACGAAGTGATGAAAGTATTTAGGGTGTAGGGAGAGCAGTTATGTCAATACTATTTTTCGGCTTCATATTTGGGCACGTTGCGATTGGGGCGATCACAGGCTTCTGCATGGCGCTATACCTTTTCCGCCCTAGTCTTCTTCCTGATGTCGCTAAACTGATCGGCTTGGATGAGGACGAAAACCCCGGATTAAAAATAGGTCTCGGCATGGCCATCGCTATGCCAATTGTGGCTGGCACTTCCTACGCCCTGAGCGAAACTGAATGGATGAAAGAGTTTTTTGGTCGACCAGGTGAACTATTCTGGTTGTGGGTGCTCGCGGCATTTGCACTCGGTTTCCTACTTGGCTCCGTCATCCGAGTTGATACTGTAAAATAATTTTCTTACCTGGATAAAACCAAATGGAATTTCGCATCGCTAAAACTTTCCAGGATGCCCTGGACAAGCTGCAACACAAAGAACAAAAGGCCGTTAAAACATCGGCCTTCGACATGCAGATGAACCCCGCCAATCCAGGGCTGCAATTGCATCGCATCACGGCAGCCAAGGATGACAATTTTTGGTCGGCTCGCGTCAATCGAGACATCCGTATTATCGTACACAAGACAGCAAAGAGTTTTCTGCTCGCTTATGTGGATCATCATGATGATGCCTATAAATGGGCCGAACGCCGACGCATCGAACAACATCCGAAAACCGGTGCCATCCAGATCGTCGAAGTGCGTGAACTGGTCGAGGATTTAGTTCAATTTCGTCCGCAACAGATCGAGCTCGAACTTCCGGAGGGTGTTAGCATTTCGCGCCCCTCACAAGAGCAGTCACAAAACGAACCTTTCAATTCACTTGATGAGGAACAGTTGCTCTCGATTGGTGTGCCGCAAGACTGGATCAGTGATGTGCTAGCTGCTTCAGATGACAGCTTTCTCGACCTTGCAGAGCATTTACCCGATGAAGCGAGCGAAGCTTTGCTGGAATTTGTCTCGACTGGATCGCTGAGCGTACCGGAACCTGTCGTCGTTAGTGATCCGTTCGAGCATCCCGATGCTCAGCGCCGCTTCCGCGTGGTGGAAAATGTCGAAGAAATGGAGGTCGCACTCAATGCGCCCTGGGAGAAATGGATCGTCTTTCTTCATCCTTCCCAGCGCAAGACTGTCGAGCAGGAGTTCAAAGGCCCGGCACGGGTGATCGGTTCCGCTGGCACGGGCAAGACCGTGGTCGCGCTGCATCGCGCTGTGCGGCTCGCAGGCAAAAACGATGACACAAGAATTCTGTTGACTACATTTTCCGATCCACTGGCAAGCGCCTTGGAGCGCAAGCTGAAAATCATGACAAATGACAGTGATCTTATAGTACCGCGCATAACTGTCGGCTCATTCTTTGGCATCGCCCGTGAAATGTACCAGCTGGCAACCGGACGCAATCCGATGGTGAGCCCCGAAGATGTCGTGAAGAGCCTGCTGAAAAAATCTGCAAGTGCAGTGAAAATAAAAGCCTCTGATCGCTTTTTGATGTCCGAATGGAGACATGTTGTTGATGCATGGCAGATTACATCTTCCGAAGAATATGCCTCGGTTCCACGAATTGGTCGAAAAAGCCGTTTGGGGAAAAAACAAAGAGATCAGTTATGGCCGGTGTTCGAAGTCGTCCAGAAACAAATTTCGTCACGAGGAATGATGACTGAAGCAGGAATATTTCAATCTGTTACAGAACACTATGAAAACGAGACAAGAAAACCATTCGATCACATCATTGTTGATGAAGCACAGGACTTGGGTGTTCCTGAATTGCGTTTTCTGGCGAGCCTTGCACCGCAGGAAAACGATGCCCTGTTTTTTGCCGGAGATTTGGGACAGCGCATTTTCCAACAACCCTTCTCCTGGAAAAATCTCGGTATCAATGTGCAGGGTAGATCAAGAAATCTGAAGGTGAATTATCGCACATCTCATCAGATCAGAAAAACTGCCGATCAGCTTATGCCTGCTTCTGTTTCCGATGCAGATGGTGAAAAAGGAGAACGAAAAGGAACAGTATCCGTTTTCAATGGCCCTGATCCCTTGATCATACTTGCAGATACAAAAGACAACGAAATCAAAACGGTTGCAGATTTTATCAATAATGCGATTGCCGAAGGTATAGCACCAGCAGAGATCGGCATATTTACACGGACTCGTGCGACAATTGACAGGTCTCTGGATGCGGTTAAAAAAGCTGGTGCAAAGGCTTTTGAACTTACACTTCATAAAGAAGGGCCGGAAGGATGCGTCCGCATCGGAACAATGCATCTCGCGAAAGGTTTGGAATTCAAGGCAGTCGCTGTCATGGGGCTGGATGAAGATCAGTTACCCTTGCGCGAACGGATACAATCGGCTGCCGATGTTATTGAGCTTGACGATATTCAATCATCAGAACGCAGCTTATTTTATGTCGCCTGCACCAGAGCTCGTGATCGTCTTCTTGTGAGCGGGGTTGCTCCAGGCTCTGAATTTTTGCGGGATTTGCAAGAATAGGTCGCCGTGAATAACACCCCCCTCACCGGCAAGCATAAACCAGCTTCATCCCGGCGATGCTGATTTCGGAATATTCGACGGACAGATCGCGGGCGATGGCGTCTGTATCGATGTAATATTGCAGGCGCTCGGGGATTTTGCCGAAAAAACCTTCATCGACAAAATGTTCGGCAAGGTCAGACAGGGCGTCCATTTCATAGATGTCGATCTCGAACTGATCGGGGTG
>JAJRQA010000081.1 GCA_024280475.1 Alphaproteobacteria bacterium | reverse complement strand
GGTGATGGCAAGGTCCACATCACCTGCGAGTTTTGCAATCGCGCTTATGAAGTGACACCCTCCGTTTAGGCTGGCGGCGGCTTTGTTTTAGACTGGCGGCGTCATCTATTTAGGCTGGCGGCGTCATCTATTTAGGCTGGCGGCGCCGTTGTCAGCATGGCGGGGCGCTGGGCGATCGTCTCAAACCACTTTGCAAGCCCTGGCACTTGTTGCCGCCATTGCAGCTCGCCATAGCGCAAATCAAGATAAGCAAGCGCCGCACTATAGGCAATCGTGCCAAGATGAAGCGCTCCCTCAAACAACGGCACCTCGCTCTCCATCACCTTGAGAACCGCTTCTATTTTTCCGAGCTGGCGCTTTATGGCCGGCGTATCTGGATTGTCTCCATTATCTTTGCGGGCTAAAAAAGTCGCGACCGCAACGTCGCACATGCCGTCTGCCAAAGCTTCCATGCGCAAAACGGCCATGCGCTCCATGCCGCTTTGCGGAACAAGTGCTGGCTTGTCTCTTAGACCATCCAGATAAGTACAGATGACGCGGCTATCATAGACAGCTTGATCTTGCCCAATAGCCAGCGCCGGCACCTGGCTAAGGGGATTTTTGCTGGTCAGCTCAGATGGACTCTCCCACGGATTAACGGCAATGATCTCCACCTCTTCGGCTAACCCTTTTTCAAGCACAACCATCCAGGCTTTGCGGGCATAGGGAGAGGTCGGTGAGATATAGAGCTGCATGAATTTTCCTTCCATCAAATCAACTATCAAACTGACATAACATGAATAGGAACAGCATTGTTGATGGAATGGCCTTCATAACCAAAAAGTGACAAACTCACGGCAACTTCTATGATATAGATCTAGATTGAACATTACGGGGCACATCCAGGAGAACTGCTCAACAAAATGAATAAAATTGAAAAAGAGCCTGCCTCCAGAGCTCCCATTGATATCGAAAAATTCACGGATCCTGACTGGACCGCCAAAGGCGAAGTGCGCGCACAGGTGCCGCTCAGCCAATTGGATACCTTGTGGTTCAACACCGGTACCTTGTGCAATATCGAGTGTGTGAACTGCTATATCTTGTCGAGCCCGACAAATGATCGCCTTTCCTATATCACCGCGCCAGAAGTCGCCGCGTTTCTTGATGAAATCGAGCGAGACAAACTAGGCACAAGAGAGATAGGTTTCACCGGCGGCGAACCGTTTATGAACCCGCAATTTCTCATAATGCTCGAAGACACGCTTGCGCGCGGTTTTGATGTCCTTGTGCTTACCAATGCCATGAAGCCCATGCAGCGCAAGAAGATCAAGAAAGCGCTGCTCGACTTACAGGCTCGATTTGGCAAGCAGATAACCCTTCGCATCTCCCTTGATCACTACACAAAAGAGCTCCACGACACGGAACGGGGCGACGGTAGCTTTGACAAGGCGATCATTGGCATCGACTGGCTTTCTGCCAATAATTTTTCCCTCAATATTGCCGGGCGCACCATGTGGAACGAGCAAGAAGACAAAGAGCGCCGTGGCTATAGCGAGCTGATAAGAACACGCAACTGGTCAATTGATGCCCAAAATCCCGAACAGCTAATCTTATTCCCCGAAATGGATGAGAAACCAGATGTGCCGGAAATAACGCAGGCCTGCTGGGGGATACTCAATGTGCAGCCAGAGACCATGATGTGCGCCACCAGCCGCATGGTCATCAAGCGCCGTGGGTCAGACAAGGCGCAAATAGTACCCTGCACGCTGATCGCTTATGAAGAGGCCTTCGATATGGGACACGAACTACACGAAGCCGCAAAAACAGATGGCGGCATGTTCGAGAACGGGGCCGTCAAACTTTGTCATCCCTATTGTGCAAAATTTTGCGTGCTCGGCGGCGGCAGCTGCTCGGTATGAGGACTGTCGTCTTATTTGTTGAACAACAACATGGGATCATGGCCCATTTCAACGAAATGCTCATGCAATTCTGTGAGCACCTCGTGATCGCGACGCACCAGCCCGGTCAGATCACGCCATTGCGCAAACTCATCCGTCAATCGATGAAACAAAATGGGTGTTGCGGCGGGATGCAGATCAGTGCCCTTGTGCTGACTGGAGATGGTCAAGGAGAGACCGCGCATGACATTTTTACCGCGCACCATGTGATACATTGTCATTAGACGCGCTGAACCGCCCGATAGCGTCAAAAAATGCAAAAACGGCGTACCGATTGGCACCATGATCTGCCCGCCCTGCTCATAACCTGGGTTCTTGTCACGAAACATCAGACCTGGCCCAACATCCGACCAGTAGATTTCCATTTGATAAATCATATATCGCTCGGGATCGACAAAAGCCGGGCGCAGACAGATATAGTCGCCTTCATAATAATCGTACAGCTGCTTGTTATAGCCACCATAACGGATATCGGCGATCATGTTATTTTCTTCGGTGCGAGATTTTTCTTTCTCAATATCAATGCCCAGCGCCTGTTCGATACGCCGCAGCGTCTTGATGGTATAATCGCCCCGAAAAAAGCGGAAAATAGTGGCGTCTCCCAGCAACGCTTTTTCCGCGAGCTTTGTCTGCGACCACCCTTTGCGAGCGATTTCATCACGGATGCGCGTGACGATAAGATCTGTGTCTTGGGACATGCTCCCCCTTAAATCTTCGCGATTGTGCAGCCCAAGGCACAGACCGAACAATTATCTGGTTGCTTCTCCCTCATTGTCTATCATCCTTTCCAATTTCTCCCAAATGCATAAAAAATGATGGCAATTAAGCTTTCTTGATACATAAGTGATGGTTGGCGCCGCAGCAAATACTTGCCACATTAAGTGTCAAGGAGGGCAAAAGTAACCTGCGTCGCCCTTCCCACAATATCACCGATGCTAACGATTATGTGAGACCGGCGTCACCAGTCTGGCCATGTCAAATGGACGTAATATATTCGGCCGCGCACAGGCAAGTATCATCGAATTCATACCCCATGCAGGACATGGAAGCGGACATACCTGTACCCCCCCAGTTCGCTCCAGTTCTGCACAGGGGATGGGTAAGGACTGCTCATCAGTTAGTCCTTACCCATCGCCCCTTCCCCGCTCTTTCAGTCTTTTTAGTGCCGCAAAGGCGAATTATCCTTGGATAATGTTGTCACGTCGGGGGGAAACAACGTAGACTTGCCGCAAGATCATCGGCAAGAATCATTAATCGTCTATCGCAAAGGCCCCTGGATGAAGCTCACGGCCACCGTTATTTTATCGACCACTGCGCTTTGCGCATCGATCATGGTTGGGCTGACGTTTTTTAATCCACTCAGTGGTGATATGGCCGCCAAGGCCCAAAGGTTTTCAACAGACCGACAAGACGGGCGGTATCGCACGCAAAGCAATTATTGCGTGGAACTTGAGCGTAAACTGGCCAGTGACTGGGTGCGTGGACGCCAATCCAACGACGTACTACCAGAGCTCAATAAGAAAATCCGCCGTCAAGATGCCCTGTTCAATAAGTTGCAGAACAAGGGTGACCGCATGGACTGTTATGAAAACATGTTCATTTTCGGTCGCTCCTTGCGCCGTACCAAAAAATGCCATGC
>JAJRQA010000080.1 GCA_024280475.1 Alphaproteobacteria bacterium | reverse complement strand
TCATCTCACAAAAGCTATATTATGCTGACAAATTGCTCTTTTGCGAAAAATGGGTTACGAGAACGACAATATGGCACTTCTACAATGGTCAGATGAATTAAGTGTTGGTATCGATATCATCGATAAACAACATATGATCCTGGTGCGCGCGATCAATCTGCTTGCCATGGCGATTGAAAAAAACAGTGAGCGCGAATTGCTGGCGGCCATTTTTGAAACTCTGGCCGACTATACTGTGACCCATTTTGCCTATGAAGAAGAGCTGTTTGATCACTTTGGCTATCCTGAATCAATCGAGCACAAAAAAGGCCACCAGGCCCTGCTCGACAAAGTCACCGCCCTCAAGGAAAGATTTGATGCCGGCGAGGATAATCTTGGCCCCCAAGTGCTCAAATTTCTCGTTGATTGGCTCACCAAACATATTTTGGGCACCGACAAACGCTATGCGCCCTTCATCCTTGAAGCCATGGAACAGCAACGCAAAAAAATGTCCTAATCCCACCCCCGTGCCAGACACGATCTATGAATTCACATACTTCTTGAATGCGCCTATGACTTGAATTTGGCGACGACAATTTCCATATCCCTATTGGTCGCAGGTGCCTGTCCAAATTTCTGGACCCAAAAGGGCTTGTGGCGGATATGAAAATATCACCCGTTGCTTATTTAAGGACCTCAAAAATGCCGCGTCTTACGTCCCTGGGCAGCCCCTTGCTGCTCGGTTTTGATGAAATCGAACGCTTTCTCGATCGCGCCGGAAGCGGCGCGGGTGATGGCTATCCCCCCTATAATATTGAGCGCTATGACGGTGAAGGAGACACGGGTGAACAGTTGCGCATTACGCTGGCCGTTGCCGGTTTCAATGTCGAGCAATTGACCATCACGCTTGAACATAACCAGCTGTCCATACGAGGCCATCAAAGCGATGATCAAAAAGGCGACTATCTTCACCGGGGCATCGCGGCAAGGCAATTTCAACGCACCTTCGTACTTGCCGACGGCATTAAAGTCGTCAATGCTGATCTCAAAAACGGATTATTATCGATTGCGCTTCATCGACCCCAAGCCAAACATCAGATCGTTGAGATCGAAATCAGCGACCTTGGTTAATACCAACCGCCCTGGATAGCGACCTGTGTCATGGGATCATAGCTGCCCATATGGCAGGTGCACAGCGTGCAGCCCGATACTGGTATTTTGCAAGCACTGTGTGCCTGTCAGATGGGCAACTATGATCCACCGGAAAGGCCGGATGAGCAGGCCCGTCAGCAGCGTTACTCGTCATTTATGGTACCAGTACCACCGCATAACGAGCGCCTCCCTGACAAACCTGCTCTTCTGGGTGCCACAAGTCACTATCCAGGGCGATTGGTATTACATCACTCCGTGATCAAACAAAATTGATATAAATAGGACACCCCAACCCTAACTTGGCCGCAAATACCACCTATTATCAGATCAAGACCATTGCCATGCGGGAGCGTTCAGGGTTTAATGGTAGGCCGAGCTCAAAGGATGGGTCGTAGCGTAGCGAAAATTGCACACCTATGATTGTTGCTCGTAGTAAGCAGGAGGACTGGACAAATGGAAGAATATGAAAAGCTGAGGATGGATACCTCTGACGATGCCATGAGCCTGCTCGAGTTTACTCACCTGGGAGAGGGTGAGGTTGCCTACATCAAGCCCCTGGCCAAAGATGAAGCTTACAGACTGTTTCCAGCTCTTGAGGAAATCGAGGACGATAGTCCCCTCTATTCGTTGCATGCCGCCGATGGCACCCCGTTGATGCTCACCGACAGCCGCGCCGAAGCCTTGGCTGACGCCCTCGACAATGACCTGGAACCCTTGAGCGTGCACTAGTTTGTGCTCACTTCTATTCGCGCTTTCGCGCCGCCAGTCGATTTGTGATCATCGCCAAAAATGCAGAGCTTGAACCGGGCAAAACCTCCCAGCGCAAAGTATACAAAGCCCTGCAGGAAATCACGTCTAACTGTAATGCTTGCCATCAAGGATACCGTATTCGCTAGCTTATCACACAACAGCAGACACTATTTGCCAAGCTTTACAACAAATGATAGGTTTGCCTATGGGCACTAACCAATAAATCATAAGATAGCCCCTCATTAAAAAAGCCTGACAAATCTTCAATTCACATTTTTGTGATCTTGGGGGCAAAGCGGGCACTAAAATTGCGAGAAGGTTTAAGAGATCATGACAATGAAAAAAGTACTTGGCACATTTATCGCCGCTGCCGCTGTAACAGCATTTGTTTCAACAACCGCCATGGCTGGTGTTGCCGGTAAATACAAGCGTCCAAATGGTAAGGGAGCCACCGTATCAATGTGCGCCGGTGGCGGTCTTCGCGCCGTTGCCGCCAATGGCACGGTGATGTTCCGCTGCGCCAAGAAAAGTGGTAGCAAGTGGAAAAGTAAAACAATGAAACATCCAGAATTCCCTGGCACCTTTAATGGTACAATTGTTAGAACCAAAAAAGGCCTCAATGTTGAAGGTTGCTTTGGCTTTATCTGCCCAGCCGAAAACTGGACCAAAATGTAAGGTCTGGTCACTTAAAAATTACGCTGCTCTCAATCTAAATATTGAGGGCAGCTTTTTTTTGTGCCAACGATGATAATTTTAGCATTCCACCACATTAACTGCCAGCCCGCCGAGGCTTGTTTCTTTATAGCGCTCCTTCATATCCAGACCCGTTTGACGCATGGTTTCTATGCAGCTGTCCAGCGGGACGAAATGAGAGCCAGTACCGCGCAGGGCCAATGAGGCTGCGGTCACCGCTTTCACTGCCCCCAACGCATTGCGCTCGATACACGGCACCTGCACTAACCCGCCTATTGGATCACAGGTCATGCCCAGATGATGCTCAAGCGCGATTTCAGCGGCATTTTCGATCTGTTCATTGGTGCCACCATTCGCAGCCGCAAAACCGGCAGCCGCCATAGCGGACGCTGACCCCACTTCTCCTTGACAACCAACCTCGGCTCCCGAAATAGAGGCGTTGTGGCGGATCACGCCGCCAATCGCCGCAGCGGTCAAAAGAAAGTCACGCACACCTTGCTTGCCTGGTTCATTGCAATGATCACTATAATAACGCAGTACCGAGGGAATCACGCCGGCTGCGCCATTGGTTGGGGCGGTTACAATGCGCCCGCCAGCTGCGTTTTCTTCATTGACGGCGATCGCGTAAACGCTCAGCCAGTCCATGGCCAGATGGGGTTCGGGGCGATTATTGCCACTTTCCGAAAGCAATTGCTGGTAAAGTTTGGCGGCGCGGCGCTGCACTTTTAGAGCGCCCGGCAATCGCCCCTCACCTTGCAGTCCGCGATCAATACACGCGTGCATGATTTGCCAGACCTCATCGAGCTTGGCGTCGAGATCTGTTGCCCTACGGGCCATTTCATTGGCTCGTTTCATCTGCGAGATGGTCAGACCAGAGGCCCGCCCCATCTCCAGCATCGTTGTTGCATTATTGAACGGATGCGGCACGTCAGATTGAAAGCGCGGCCCCTCTTCAATTGGTGCCTGCCCACTCATTTCACGGTCGTTTTGAACAAATCCGCCACCAACAGAATAATATGTGGCCTCCAGCAAGTGTGAGCCTGCCTCGTCCAGAGCGGAAAATTTCATACCATTGGCATGAGCTGGCAATGTTTCGCCGAATTGAAAAATGATATCTCGTTCTGGGTCGAACGCAAGGGTGCCGCAACCAGGCACCAACAAGGATTTTTGCTGTGAGAGTTTTTCCAACCGGGCCGGGATCAGATCGGGGG